>DAIMHT010000212.1:0-3579 GCA_036723155.1 Actinomycetota bacterium | reverse complement strand
GAGAAGCTGTCGGGCTTCTACCCGATCAACGCGCACCTCAAGATGCTCCTCGACGACATCATCGCCGACAGCCGCTGGGACATGACCTACCTCGGCATGCAGATCATGGTCGAGGGCCTCGCCCTCGCCGCGTTCGGGTTCATGCACCAGATGACCACCGAGCCGCTCCTCAAGCAGCTGCTCCGCTACGTCATGAGCGACGAGGCCCGCCACGTCGCGTTCGGTGTCATCTCCCTCAAGGAGTACTACGCCGAGCTGTCCGCGGCCGAGATCCGCGAACGCCAAGAGTTCGCCTTCGAAGCCGCGGTCCGCATGCGGGACCGGTTCCTCCAGCAAGAGGTCTGGGAGCGCATGGGCATCGACGTCAAGGCCGCGCTCAAGGTCGCCATGCAGGACCCCGACCGGCCCATCTTCCAGTCGATGCTGTTCTCCAAGATCGTCCCGAACTGCAAGAAGCTCGGCCTCCTCGACGCCGCCGACGGCTGGCTCCGGGACCGCTTCACCGAGCTCGAGGTCATCCAGTTCGAGGACTGGGCCGACACCGGCGAGGAGTACGCCGAGCTCGACGAGGTCGCCAAGGATCGCGCCACCGCCACCGCGTGACCTCACCGCGCGCACGACAACCGAACCCACATCCGGCGACCGCCCCGTCGTGGTCCGGTGCCCTCCCGGTGGGGCAGTAACTTCGACGCCATGACCGCGTCCGCCCGCATCGTCTTCCTCGGCGGCCTCGGCGAGATCGGCCGCAACTGCATGTGCCTCGAGGTCGACGGGCGCATCATCGTCATCGACTGCGGGCTCATGTTCCCCGAGGCCGACATGCCCGGGATCGACCTCGTCCTGCCCGACTTCACGTTCCTCCGCGACCACGCCGACCAGGTCGACGGCATCGTCGTCACCCACGGCCACGAAGACCACGTGGGTGGCCTCGCCTACCTGCTCCGGGACGTCTCCGCCCCCATCTACGGCTCCGCGCTGTCCCTCGGCCTGGCCCGCAACCGCATCGAGGAAGCCGGGGTCCTCGGCCGCACCGAGCTCATCGCGGTCCGCGACGGTGAGCGGCGACGCATCGGACCCGTCGAGTGCGAGTTCATCCCCGTCGCCCACTCCGTCCCCCACGCGTTCGCCGTCGCCTACTTCACCCCCGCCGGGACGATCATCCACACCGGCGACTTCAAGCTCGACCTGACCCCCGTCGACGGCCGACGCACCGACCTCAGCCGCCTCGGTGAGCTCGGCCGCGGCGGCGTCCGGCTCCTGCTCTCGGACTCCACCAACGCCGAACGGGCCGGGTTCACCGCCTCCGAATCCACGGTCGGGATCGTGATGCGAGACCTCATCCGCGACCACCCGGACCGTCGCTTCATCGTCGCCTCCTTCGCGTCGCACCTGCACCGCGTCCAGCAAGTCGCGCGTGAAGCCATCGCCGCCGGCCGCCGCGTCGCGTTCCTCGGCCGGTCCATGACCCAGAACGTCACCCTGGCCCGCGAGATGGGACTCCTCGACCTCCCCGCCGACCGGGTGATCGACGCCGACGAGGTCAGCCGCTACGCGCCCGGCGAGGTCTGCATCATCTGCACCGGCTCCCAAGGCGAGCCCATGAGCGCCCTCGCGCTCATGGCCAGCCACGAGCACAAGTTCATCAAGGTCAGCAGCGACGACATCGTCGTCCTCTCCGCGCACGCCATCCCCGGCAACGAACCCAACGTGCATCGCGTCATCGACGGGCTCCACCGCGCCGGTGCCCTCGTCATCCACGACAGCACCTCAGCGGTGCACGTCTCCGGTCACGCCTCCCGCGAGGAGCTGAAGTTCGTCCTCGGCCTCGTCGAGCCGGAGTGGTTCGTCCCCGTCCACGGCGAGTACCGCCACCTCGTCCACCACGCCGCCCTCGCCGAAGACATGGGGCTCGAGCCCGACCATGTCCTCATCTGCGAGGACGGCGACGCCGTCACCCTCGACGACACCGGCGTCGACGTCGAGCGGCGGGCCGTGCCCGCCGGCTACCAGTACGTCGACGGGATCGGCGGCGACATCAGCCACGGGGTCCTGCGTGACCGGCGCACCCTCGGCGAGGAGGGCTTCGTCGTCGTCATCGTCACCGTCGACGCCGGCACCGGTGAGATCATCACCGGGCCCGAGATCGTCACCCGAGGCTGGGTCTACGAAGCCGAAGCCGACGAGCTCCTCGAAGACGCCAAAGCCGCGGTGCGCGCCGCGCTCACCAAGGCCGTCGACGAGGGCCCGGTCGAGTTCGAAGCGCTGCGCCGCAACGCCCGCCGGGCGCTCGGCAAGCTCATCAACGAACGGACCCGCCGTCGCCCCGCGGTGATCCCGGTGATCCTGGAAGTCTGAGCGCGGTGCCGACACAACGGTGACGATCCGGGACTGGTCCAACTTCATCGGCGGCCGCACCGCGCTCGTCACCGGGTCCGGTGCCGGCGTCGGGCGCGCCATCGCCATCCAGATGGCCCGCGCCGGCGCCACCATCTGGGTCAACGACCTGAACCAGGAGCGCGCCGAGAGCGTCTGCGCCGAGATCGAACACGAAGGCGGCACCGCCCGTCCCGTCCTCGCCGACGTGTGCGACGGCGACTCGGTGAGCGGCATGCGAGACACCACCGGGCCGCTCGACATCGTGGTCAACAACGCCGGCACCGGCGTCCGCTCGTGGAGCGAGGGGGCCCGACTGGTGCCGTTCATCGAGACCGGGCCCACGGACTGGGATCCCATCATCCGCGTGAACCTCGCCGGTGTCCTCCACGTCACCCGCTCGTACCTTCCCGCCATGATCGAGCACCGATGGGGCCGGGTGCTCGTCATCGTCTCCGACGCCGGTCGGCGCGGGGAACGCAAGCAAGTCGTCTACGGCGCGGCCAAGGCCGCGGCGATGGGCTTCGCCCGGGGGCTCGCCGCCGAAGTCGGGCGCGACGGCGTCACCGTCAACTGCATCTCCCTCGGCTCCATGAAGCACGCCACCCTCGCCGACGCCATCGACGCCGACCCCGACCTCGAGACCAAGCTCGCCCGCGCCTACCCCGTCGGTCGCCTCGGCCACGTCGAAGACCCCGCCCCCCTCGCGGTGCTGCTCTGCAGCGACGCCGCGGAATGGATCACCGGGCAGGTCTATCCCGTCGACGGCGGCTACGCCCCCGCGCTCTGAGCGCGGCCTCGAGGGGACATCGACCACTCTCGGTGCCCAAGGTGCCCAGTGTGTCCGCTGAAGCATTTGTGGCTGGTGTTAGCGTGACCGGGTGGCGTCCCGCACCACCACCCGCTCGCCTCGCCGCGCCTCCAGCGCGGCGAAGAAGCCGAACCGGACGCGAGCCTCGGCCACCCGGCGGCGCTCACCACCCCCCGAGCCGCCCCGTCACGACTTCGCCGGGGCCGTCCGCCGTCAGCTCGGCGCGCACCGCAACGACGCCATCGGCGTCGGACTCCTCGTCCTCGCCGCGCTGACCGCGCTCGGACTGGCCTCCAACCTCGCCGGCACCCTCGGCCGGGGCCTCGCCGACGGCCTCGGCGCGCTCCTCGGCCAGGCCCGCTACGGCGTCCCCATCGCGTGCGTGATCTTCGCCG
>DAIMHT010000211.1:0-3590 GCA_036723155.1 Actinomycetota bacterium | reverse complement strand
CGTCATGAGCCGCGACCAGATCCTCGTAGTTACGTAGCGCACGCCCGCCACCACGCGCGCGTGCGCTTCTCCCGCCCCTCGCCAAAGCGAGGGGCGTTTCATATCCCGACGAAGCCAAGGACGGGCAATGCAGCTGACCGGGGCGCAAGCCCTCATCAAGAGTCTCGAGATGGAAGGCACCGAGGTCATGTTCGGGCTGCCGGGCGGAGCGATCCTGCCCGTGTACGACCCGCTGATCGACAGCTCGATCCGTCACATCCTCGTGCGCCACGAGCAGGGCGCTGGCCACATGGCGGAGGGCTACGCCGACGCCACCGGTCGCCCCGGAGTGGCGATGGTGACGAGCGGTCCCGGCGCGACCAACATCGTCACGCCACTCTGCGACGCGTACATGGATTCGGTGCCGATCGTCGTGATCACCGGCCAGGTCCCGTACACCGTGATCGGCACCGACGCGTTCCAGGAATGCGACACCGTCGGGATCACGATGCCGGTCACCAAGCACAACTGGCTCGTGACCGACGCCCGTGACATTCCCCGGATCGTGCGCGAGGCCTTTCACGTCGCGACGACGGGCCGGCCCGGGCCGGTGCTGATCGACGTCCCGAAGGACATCTCGAACCAGACCATGGAGTGGTACTGGCCCGAGACGGTGGACCTCCCCGGCTACAAGCCCACGATGCGGGGACACCCGAAGCAGATCAAGGACGCGGCGCGGCTGATGGCCGAATCGCAGCGCCCGGTGATCTACGCCGGTGGCGGCATCCTCAAGGCGCGTGCGGCCGAGGCGCTGCGCGAGCTCGCGGAGCTGACCGGCTTCCCGGTGGTGACCACGCTGATGGCGCGGGGCGCGTTCCCCGACGACCACGAGCTGTGCCTCGGCATGCCTGGCATGCACGGCAACTACACCGCCGTCACCGCGATGCAACGCGCCGACCTCCTGGTGGCGCTCGGATCACGCTTCGACGATCGGGTCACCGGCAAGCAGGGCGCCTTCGCGCCCGAGGCGAAGATCATTCACGTCGACATCGACCCCGCGGAGCTGGGCAAGGTTCGGCGTCCCGACGTTCCCATCGTGGGCGACTGCCGCCTGGTCATCGAAGAGATGACGCAGGCGGTGCGCGCCGATCGGGCCAAGCGCAACTGGCCGTCCCTCGACGCGTGGCACGCCCAGGTGCACGAGTGGCAGGACCACTACCCGCTGGTCTTCGACCAGCAAGAGGACGGACCGCTCAAGCCGCAGTTCGTGATCGAGATGCTGCGTGACCACACGCCCGACGACACCATCGTGGTGTCCGGCGTCGGCCAGCACCAGATGTGGACCAGCCAGCGGTGGCGGTTCAACTACCCCTACACGTGGGTCAACTCCGGAGGCCTCGGGACGATGGGCTTCGCGGTTCCCGCGGCGATCGGCGCCAAGGTGGGGAAGCCCGAGCGGCTGGTGTGGGCCGTCGACGGTGACGGCTGCTTCCAGATGACGGCCCAGGAGCTCGTCACCGCCAGCGCGGAGCGGATCCCGGTCAAGATCGCCATCCTCAACAACGCGTACCTGGGCATGGTTCGCCAGTGGCAGGAGCTCTTCTACGAGGAGCGCTACAGCGAGGTGTACCTGTCCCCCGATCTGCCCGACTACGTCAAGTGGGCGGAGGCGATGGGCTGCGTCGGATTCCGGGTCGATCATCCTGACGATGTCGTCCCGACGATCGAGAAAGCGAACGAGATCGACGACCGGCCGGTGGTCGTGGACTTCCGCGTCGACTACCGCGAGAAGGTGTATCCGATGGTCCCGGCCGGCGCGTCGAACGACGAGATCATCCTCGACCCGGCGCACGACCACCGCGGCGGGCGGTAAGGAGACACGATGGCGAACGGAGCACGTCACCACATCCTGAGCGTCCTGGTCGAGAACAAGTTCGGTGTGCTCAGCCGCATCGCGGGTCTCTTCGCCCGGCGGGGCTTCAACATCGTGTCGTTGGCGGTGAGCCCGACCGAAGACGAGCGGTTCAGTCGCATGACCATCGTCGTCGACGCCGACCAGACCCCGCTCGAGCAGGTCACCAAGCAGCTCAACAAGCTCATCCCGGTCATCAAGATCGTGGAGCTGACACCGGAGGAGGCGATCGAACGGGAGCTGATGCTCGTGACCGTCAAGGCCTCGTCGGACGCCCGCTCCCAGATCACCGAGCTGGCGTCGATCTTCGAAGCCAAGATCGAGGACGTGGGCTTCGAGGCGCTCACCATCCTGGTGGCCGGCACCCCGGCCAAGCTCGACGCCATGACCGATCTGCTGACGCCGTTCGGGCTCGTCGAGCTGCAACGCACCGGACGGGTCGCGTTGCCGACCCTGGCTCGCCGCCCGGCCCGGCTCCGCGCCGTGAAGACCCGCGGCGCGTAAGGCGATCCGCGTGGGCGGCATCGGGCCGTGGAACGCCGCGGTACACGTGGCCCCCGCACGCGCTCATGCCGGTGGATGCGTCGTGGCCTGCGTTGTCGTCGTCGCCGTCCTCGTCCCCGTCGCGGCTGCCCCGGGGCCCGGAGCCGCGGTGCCTGACGCGCTCCGCACCATCCACGTGGGTGGGGTTCCCGACCGCGTCGTCGTCGGGGCGGGCGCGGTCTGGGTGGGTGACGGCGGACGCGTGTCCCACATCGACCCGACCACGGACCGCGTCGAGCCCATCCGAGGCGCCGCGACACCGATCGCGGTCGGAGCGGGCGCGCTCTGGGCCCGTTCCCATGACCACGCCAACACGATTCTGCGCATCGATCCCGCCACCAACCAGGTGGTCGCCGCGATCGACCTCGGCGTCGAACCGGGCGCGATCGCGATCGACGGCCCCGACGTGTGGGTCGCGAACCCGGCCGGCACCGTCGTGCGCATCGACGCGAACACCAACACCGTGCGCACCGCGATCTGGATCGGGTCGCTGACCTTCGGGATCGCGGCGGGCCCCGGCGCCGTCTGGGTGTCGGGACGCACCTTCGACGATCGACAGGCGGTGCTCTGGCGCATCGACCCGACGACCGACACCGTCGTCGCGACCATCCCCACTCCTGTGAACTGCGATGCGCTCGCCGGCGAGGCGGGCGTCATCTGGGTCGAGTGCATCACCGCCCGACGGATCGACGCATCCCGCAACGCGCTCGTGTCGACCCGGGCCGCTGCCCTGTGGGGTCTCGCGGTGGCCGATGGGGCGGCCTGGGCGCTGGGGCAGGGCCGGACGGTGGCGAGGATCGGCAACCTCGACGACACCGTCAGGACCACCGCTGTTCCCGCCGGTTCGGAAGGCATCGCGGTCGGCTTCGGCGCGGTGTGGGTCGCGAACCCCGACGTGGGCGGCGTCGTCACCCGGGACGGTCAAGGTTCGCTGACCCGGATCCCGACGATCCGATTCGGCCCGCCATCATCCTGCGCGACCTGTGACCAGACGGCGAGCCGTCCCGTCCAACCGACACGACGTACACGACCGACCCGGCACCGCGGGCACAGAGCTTCGCCGCGCGTGTTCGATAGCCTCACCATCCGCCCCTAGCACCAGACCGGAGGGCCCGCATGCCTGCCTCCATCTACTACGACGCCGACGCCGACCTCG
>DAIMHT010000210.1:0-3592 GCA_036723155.1 Actinomycetota bacterium | reverse complement strand
GGGCGATCGTGATCTTGTGGACCTCGGTCGGCCCGTCGGCGATGCCCATCACCGGCAGCATCGCCCACATCCCCGAGAGCGGCATCTCGTTCGAGACACCGAGCGCCCCGTGGATGTGCAACGCCCGGTACACGATGTCGTGCAGCACCTTCGGGGTGAGAACCTTCACCGCCGCGATCTCGGTGCGGGCCTGGTGGCCACCGACCTGGTCGATCTTCCAGGCGGTCTGCAGCACCAGGAGCCGGAACTGCTCGAGGTCGATGTAGGAGTCGGCGACGGCCTCTTGGACCATCTGCTTCTTGGCCAGCACCTCACCCTGGGTCACTCGCGACAGGGCCCGGCGGCACATCATGTCGAACGCCCGCTGACACATGCCGATGGTGCGCATGGCGTGATGGACGCGGCCACCACCGAGGCGGGTCTGCGCGATGACGAACGCCTGGCCTTCGCCGCCGAGGAGGTTCTCGGCGGGGACGCGCACCTGGTTGTAGTGGACGTACGCGTGCGAGCCAGCCCCTTCGGGTTCGCTGCCGAGCCCGGTGTTGCGGATGATGTCGACCCCGGGGGTGGACGTCGGGACGAGGAACATCGACGTCCCCTGGTACACCGAGACGTCAGGGTCGGTGACCGCCATCACGATGGCGAAGTCGGCGAAGCGGAGGTTCGACGAGAACCACTTCTCCCCCTCGATGACCCACTCGCCGCCGTCTTTGGTGGCCCGGCACTTGAACTGGCCCGGGTCCGACCCCGCCTGGGGCTCGGTCATCGAGTAGCACGAGACGATCTCACCGTCGAGGAGCGGCTGGAGGTACTTCGCCTTCTGCTCCTCGGTGCCGTAGTGGGCGATGATCTCGGCGTTCCCGGAGTCGGGCGCCTGGCTTCCGAACACGCTCGGCGCCCACTGCGACCGCCCGAGGATCTCGTTCATCAACGCCAGCTTCAGCTGCCCGTAGCCCTTGCCGCCGAGGTCGGGGCCGAGGTGGCACGCCCAGAGGTCCTGGGCCTTCACCTGGGCTTGCAGGGGCCGGATCACCTCGCGGTGCACGGGCTGCGACTTGTCGTAGACGGCGTGCGAGCTGAAGGCGAGGTCGAGCGGCTCGATCTCGTTCTCCACGAACTCGCGGATCCAGTCCAGCTTCGCTTGGAACTCCGGCTCAGTCGAGAAGTCCCATGCCATCGGACGTCACCTCACTCTCATGCGGGGACCGCCAGGTTGGCGGTGCCCTCTCCACCCGTGGGGAGCGGTGTCGGCTGCGGCGAGAGCCGCACCGTCCCGCCCACCATCTCACGTTCTTCGGCCGAGGTCAGCGTGGCCGGGTCGAGCACCTTCCCGTAGGTGCGGGCCCCCTCGATGTCGCACACGAGGACCCCGGACTGGGGGTTGCCGTCACGATCGTGGATCACCGAGTACGCGGCGACGGTCGCGTCACCGTCGTACGAGTCGACGATCGGGCGGGGCGGGTGCGCGGCGTCCAGGTCGGCCTGGATCCGGTCCTGGTCCGGCGGTGACACGGTGCCGGGCTCGGTGCTGTACACGCCGTAGACGTGCTTCGTCATGTGCATCCCGACGCCGCTCACCATCCCGTACGCGCCGGGGTCGGCCCGCAGCACGTCGGTCATGGTCGCGATCGAGTGGGTCATGTAGTTGCTGCCGGCCCCACCGTGGTACGGGAGGCCGCCGGTGACGGTGAGCCCGCGGTCGTCGCCGTCACCGATGCCGAGTGCGTCCTTGGCGAAGTTCAGGGAGCTGGCGAAGCAGGAGTACAGGTCGAGATACGCGACGTCGTCGACACCGATCCCGGCCTGTTCGAGCGCGGCGCCAGAGGCGGCGACCATCGCCGGGGATCCCCAGAGGGTGTCGTGCTCCGCGACGTACGTCGCGTCGGTGGCGTAGCACCAGCCCCGGAGGTAGACGCGCCGGTCAGCCGGGACGCCGAGCGCGTCAGCGGTCTCGTGACTCGCCACGAGGACCGCGCTCGCCATGTCGACGTCCATGATCGAGACCATGTACTTGGTGTACGGGTAGCCGACGAGACGGTTCTCGGGGCGGGGGTCAATGATCTCGTCGGGGGTGCGGGCGATCGGGAACCAGGCGTTCGGGTTCGCGGCCGCGACGCGGGTCATGGGTGCAAGCATCTCGCCCAGCTCGTGCCGATAGTCGGTGAGCGCTTCGCCGCGGTGGCCGCGGCGGGCGTTGTCGAACAGCGCGAACGTGAGCCACGCTTGCATCACGTCGTGGGCGAGCTCGGCGGGATGGAACGGCGCCTCCCACGGGTAGGGGCGCTTCTCGGCCGGTTTGAACGAGTACGGGTATCGCTCGCCGCGGCGTTTGTAGCGTCGCTGGGTCGCGAGCGCCTCCGCGCCGCAGACCAGGCCGAGGTCGCTCTCGCCGGCCAGGATCCGGGCCGCTTGGTTCTGGACCAGGACCTGCGGGGTGGTGCCACCGATCCCGGAGTACTCCTGGCGGCGAGGGTCGACGCCGAGCCGCTCCGCGAGCCGCCCCGGTGGGTTGTCGTACTGCCAGGTCTGACAGAACACGACGTCGATCGAATCGAGTCGGTCCAATGCCCGCCGGCCGGCGCCGCTGTCGTCGGCGGCCCGCTGCGACACGTCGTCCCACATGGTCAGCGGCTCGGGGGCGCCGTCGTCACCGACCTCGTCGGGATGCCAGGTGCGCTGCCCCACCCCGATCAGGCACGGGGTCCGGGGATCAACCGCCACTCGTGGGCTCCGGACGGTGGTCGCGTCGGGTGATGGGCCGGCGCCGAGTCACTTGCCCTGCCACTTCGGGGGCCGTTTCTCGGCGAACGCCTTCGGGCCCTCCTTGGCGTCTTCGGTCTGGAAGATGTACGAGGAGATCTTCGATTCGTTGCGGTAGGCGTCAGAGAGCGACATCCCGAGGCCTTCCCAGACGCTCCGCTTCGTCGCCTGGACCGCGAGCGGCGCGTTGGCGGTGATCCGCCGCGCGAACCCGTAGGCGGCGTCGAGCAGCTCCTCGCGGGGGACGATGGCGTTGAGGAACCCCATCTCGTAGGCCCGCTGGGCCGGGATGAGGTCGGCGCAGAGCAGGAACTCCATCGCCTGCGGGAACGGGATCTGGCGGGGGAGCCGGACGGTGGTGCCCCCACCGGCGAAGAGGCCCCGCTTGGGTTCCATGACCGCGAACTTGGCTTCGGGGCACGCGACGCGGATGTCGACGCCGCCAAGCATCTCCATCCCCCCGGCGGTGCAGAAGCCGTTCACGGCGGCGATGATGGGCTTCCAGATCTTGGCCCCTCGCAGCACCGACTTGGTGCCGTCGTCGAGGCGGTACCCGTCGATCTCGCTCAAGCCGCCGTCGGCGATCTGGCCCTGCAGCTTGGTGATCTCGGGGATGTAGCGCTTCAGGTCGGCGCCGGTGAAGAAGGCGTCGCCGACGCCGGTGATGATCGCGACCCACGCCTCGGGGTCGGCGTCGAAGCGCTCCCAGGCCTCGCGGAGCAGCTTGAAGTGCTCCATGTCGGCCGAGTTCTTGGCCTCGGGCCGGTCGATGGTGATCAGGACGATGTGCTCGTCGTCCCGCTCGTAGTGGATGGGCATCGTTCCTCCGCTG
>DAIMHT010000209.1:0-3597 GCA_036723155.1 Actinomycetota bacterium | reverse complement strand
CCGTCAGCCTTCGTCGAGGGCCTCGACCGCGCTCACGCCGGGTACCCGGTCCTTGATGATCCGCTCCACGCCGGCCTTGAGCGTCATCGTCGAGATGGGGCAGGTCCCGCAGGCGCCGACCAGCTCGACGTGGACGACGCCAGCGTCGTCGATCGAGTGGAAGACGATGTCGCCCCCGTCGGCCTGCAAGGCCGGGCGGATGGCGTCGATTGCTTCGAGGACTTCAGTTTCCATCACTGTGTTCAACCCCGTCATTCTCGCAGGTCTTCCCGGGGTCGGGGCGCCCGGGAGACGTCGGCGCCGAGGGCCGCCAGGTGGCCGGGCAGGTCCCCATAGCCCCGCTCGATGTGGTGGGTGTCGTGGACGACGGTCTCACCGTCGGCGGCGAGCCCGGCGAGCAGCAAGGCGGCGCCGGCCCGGACGTCGGGGACCCGAACCGGGGCGCCGGAGAGCCGGTTCACGCCTCGGACGACGGCGTGGCGGCCCTCGGTGCGGATGTCGGCGCCCATGCGGTTGAGCTCGTCGACGAACGCGAAGCGGTTGTCGAAGATGTTCTCGGTGACGATGGCGGTCCCGTCGGCGACGGTCAGCGCGGCGACGGCGAGCGGCATGAAGTCGGTGGCGAAGCCGGGGAACGGGAGGGTCTGGACGTCGACCGCGTCGAGGCGTCCGGTGGCGGTGGCGGCGATGCCGTCGGGGGCCGGTCCGACCTCCATGCCCATCTGTCCGAGCTTGCGGGCGACGGTCTCGAGGTGGGCGAGCTGGACGCCTTCGACGACGATGTCACCGCCGGCGACGGCGCACGCGAACAGCAGCGTCCCGGCTTCGATGCGGTCACCGACGATCTGGTGGTCGGTGGCGCTCAGCGCCTCGACCCCTTCGACGTGCACGGTCGAGGTGCCGGCCCCGTGGATGCTGGCTCCCATCTTGGTGAGGAAGGAGCACAGGTCGACGATCTCGGGTTCGCGCGCCGCGTTCTCGATGACCGATTCGCCCTTGGCGAGGACCGCGGCGGTGAGGACGGTCTCGGTGGCGCCCACGGACGGGAACTCGAGGACGACCCGGGCCGACGCGAGCGCGTTGCAGCGCGCCTCGATAAAGCCGTGTCGAACGTCGAGCTCGGCGCCCATGGCCTCGAGGGCGCGGAAGTGCATGTCGAGCTTGCGGCTCCCGATGTTGTCGCCGCCTGGCATCGCGACTCGGGCCCGACCGTGGCGGGCCAGGAGCGGGCCGAGGACGTTGATCGACGCGCGCATGCGGCGCACGTGCTCGTAGGGGGCTTCGGGGATGAGCTCGTTCGAGGCGTCGATTCGGAGCTCGTCGACGCCGGTGCGTTCCACGGGCGCGCCGATGGCGTCGAGCAGCTCGATCATGACGTCGAGGTCCGCGACCGGGGTCATGTTGCGCAGGGTCGTGACCCCGGGGGCGAGCAGCGCCGCGGCCATCTGCTTCAGGCCGGCGTTCTTGGTCATGCCGGACACCCGGGCGGTCCCGGAAAGGGGCGCGCCGGGTCGCACGAGGTAGCGCTCCATCGTCGGATGGTAGGTCGAGCCCGCGGGGCCGACGCGCCTCTACCGGCCCTGGTACACGGGGGGCCGCTGCTCGACGAAGGCGGCGATCGCCTCTCGCAGGTCGTCGGATCGGAGGCAGTCGGCCTGCCCTTCGGCCTCGACCACGAGCCCCTCACGGACGGTGAGCCCCGAGACCGCGGCGTGAACGGCCCGCTTGGCGGCCCGCACGGCCAAGGGCGGTTGCGCCGCGATGGTCTCGGCGAGACCGGCGGCGGTCGTCTCGAGGTCCTCCTCGGAGACGAGGATCTCGGCGATGCCGATGCGTTCCGCTTCTTCGGCGTCGATGCGCGCCGCGGTGGTGATGAGCTGGATCGCCTTCCCCGGACCGACGAGGCGCGGGAGGCGTTGGGTGCCACCGAGGTCGGGGATGATGCCGTACTGGTGCTCGAGCAGGCCGAGGCGGGTGCCGCGGGCCACGACCCGGATGTCGCACGCCAGCGCGAGCTGCAGCCCGGCGCCGAACGCGTAGCCGTGCACCGCGGCGATCGTCACGTACGGGGCTTCCTCGAGCCAGGTGTAGGAGTCCTGGACCGCGAGGATCCCGGCGACGGTCGGGTCGGCGTGGCGCTCGTCGCCGCCGCTGAGCACCGAATCGGCGGGGTCCGGGTCGCTGAACACCGAGGTGTCGATCCCGCTGGAGAACGCGCGGCCTTCGCCGATCACGATCAGCGCCCGCAGGTCCGGGTCGTCGCGGAGCTGCGCGCCGAGCGCGCCGAGCTCGCGCCACATCTGCGGCGTGAAGGAGTTCAGCTTCTCGGGCCGGTTGAGGTGCAGCCAGCCGACGGTGCCGTGGCGGTCGAAGCGCAGCGTCTCGTAGGTCGGTTCGGCCACGGACGCGGAGGTTACAGCCCGCCTCCGGCGACGGGGAGGGGTACCGCGACGTGCTCGATGCGCACCGCATCGATGCGCAGGACGAAGCCCTTGATCACCAGCTCGCCGACCGGGACGGGCGTCGCCCAGGCGGGGACGGCGCGCGCCAGCTCGGCGGTGGCGAGCAGCTCTCGAGGCGCGGCGGCGTCGCAGAGCCGGGCCGCAAGGTTGACCGGGCCTCCGATGTAGTCGTCGCCCTCGAAGAGGATGACGGCTCCGCCGGCGAGCCCGCCTCGGAGGGGCAGGGTGACGCCGAGCTCGTCGCAGCGGTGGGCCAGGGCGAGGATCGATTCGACGAGGGGCTCCTCGACGGTGCTGACGAACATCGCACCGTCACCGAGCCATTTCGCGACGCGGACCCCGTGGTTGGAGCCGATCTCGCGGACCGCGGCGCGAAAGCGCGTGAGGACGTCGACGGCTTCCTCGTCACCGTGCGTGTCGGTGAACCGAGTGAAGCCGCACAGGTCCACGAAGGCGAAGGTGCGGTCGACTCGCATAGGTCCAGTGTCGCAGGCGCGAAGCGCCGATCTCCAACGATTCTCAGCGATTTACGAAGCATTTACGTTGTCTTCGCGGCTCTTCATGGGCTATTGGTCAGACCTTGCACCCATGTGACTGAAGTCTCGGCGGCCTCGGCGAGGACGTCGTCGATCGAGCGGCCGCTGGCTTTGAGGGGCCGGTAGCCGTGGTCCGCGGAGTCGAGCCAGTGGAGGGTCACGGGGCCGGGCACCGTGCGGGCGGCCCGGGTGAGCTCGGGCCGGGGCGCGAGCGCGTCGCGGGTGCCGCTCACGAAGCACACCGGGAGGTCGAGGCGGGGGAAGTGGCCGTCTCGGCGCCGTTCGGGCTTGCCCGCGGGGTGGAGCGGGTAGCCGAGCAGCAGGAGCCCCAACGCCGGCTGGGGATCGTCCTCGTCGGCGACGACGAGTGACCCGATGCGTCCTCCCATCGACCGTCCGCCGAGCACCAGCCGGTCCAGGGGCAATCCGGTGCGGCGGGCCAGCTCCGACGCGGCGTCCCGCGTGGCCTGGGCCAGCACCGGGGGCCGGTCGGGGGCCCGGCGCCCCGCGGCCTTGTACGGGTAGTCGAAGCGGAGCGACGGGATCCCCACGGCGGCGAGCGCGTCGGCCACCGCGACGAGCGCCGGGGCCCGGTGGTC
>DAIMHT010000208.1:0-3625 GCA_036723155.1 Actinomycetota bacterium | reverse complement strand
ACGGCCGACACCGACGCCGCGAGTACCGGGCCCATGGTCGAGTACGCCCGCATCTGGCGGGACATGCCCAAGATCGTGTACTCCCGGACCCTGGAGCGAGCCGACTGGAACACCACGGTGGTCCGAGACGTCGTCGCCGAGGAGGTCATGGAGCTCAAGGCGCAGCCCGGCGGAGACCTGTCGCTCGGCGGGGCCGACCTCGCCGCAGCCTTCATGCGACTCGACCTGATCGATGAGTACCGGCTCTATGTCCACCCGGTCGTCCTCGGACGAGGCAAACCTCTGTTCCACCGGTCAGAGGCCACGGTCAACCTTCGACTCGCCGAGACCCGGACCTTCGGCAACGGAGTCGTCCTCCTCCGTTACGAACGCCGCTGACCCGTCAGCTCGGGAGGCCAGACCGGCACGGGTCGAGGACTCGGCGTCGAGTACCCGAACCGGTGAGCGAGACAACCGGCGCGCCACCGTGCGTGCCCCACCGCCCTCCAACCTGGACCCGAACTCGTGACCAGTTAAGGCTGGGACTCAGCGAAGCCGAACCGAGCCGTCCGCCGCGAGGATCCAGCCCGGATTGTGGGCGACCTCCCACGGATGCCCATCGAGATCGATGAACACCCCCGAATAGCCACCCCAGAACGTCTCGGCTCCTGGTCGTCCGATGGTGGCTCCCGCGGCCTCGGCCTCCGAGAGCACAGTGTCCACTTCCTTGGGCGAGGCGACGTTGTAGGCGAGGGTGACCCCGCCCCAACCTCCGGTGTCCGTGACGACACTGTCCTCGGCGAGCTTGTCGCGACCCCAGAGGGCCAAGATCATGCAGCCCGCCTGGAAGAAGACCACCTCACCGTCGGGCGACTCCCCCGACCAGCCGAGGGCCTCGTAGAAACCGCGCGCCCGATCGATATCGGCGACACCCAGCGTCACGAGGGAGATCCGCTCCTCCACGGCGCAAGTATCGCGCCACCGCGAAGTGCGTCCGCCGGATCGGCGGCCCGCGTCGTGTGGACATGACCGACGGACCGTCGCCCGATCAACCCGCTTGGTCACCTCTATCCGGTATCGATGGCTAGGAACCCGAGCGACGCTCGTCGACGCGTCGCGGTGCACACGATGAGCAGGAAGGCAAGATGTTGGCGATGTCCTCCTTCCCGATGCCCCAGAATCTCGCCGAGGCCGTCAACCGCGAGGCGGACGAGCGACGGGAGTGGGCGGCGACGCTGCCCGAGACCGTCACGGCGTTGGTACGACGGTGGTCCCTGGAGCTCGGCGACCCGTTTCAGCCGGGTGGGCAGACCGCCTGGGTGGCCCCGGCCCGCACGAAGACCGACGCCAACCTGGTCCTCAAGGTTGCGTGGCACCACACCGAGGCGGAGCACGAACCCGACGGGCTGCGCGTGTGGGACGGACAGGGCGCCGTCCGGTTGCACGCGGTCGAGCAATTCGACGACACCGTCGCGTTGCTCCTCGAGCGCTGCGTGCCGGGTCACCCGCTGACCCGCCGACCGGAGGCGGAGCAGGACACCGTCATCGCCTCGCTGCTACGCAGACTCTGGCGCGACCTCCCGTCCGACCACCCGTTTCGATCCCTGGAAGCCATGTGTCAAGCCTGGGCCGACAGCTTCGAGGCCAAGACCGCAACCCGACCAACCAGCCTCGACCCGGGCCTGGCCCGCGAAGGCATCGCCCTGTTCCGCACGCTGCCCACGACGGCGGCGCGCCACGTCCTGCTCTGCACCGACCTCCACGCGGGCAACGTGCTCGCGGCGAAGCGCGAACCGTGGCTGGTGATCGATCCCAAGCCCTACGTCGGCGACCCCACCTACGACCCCCTCCAGCACATCTTGAACTGCGAAGAGCGACTGCACGCGGACCCCCGCAGTCTCGCTCGACGCATGGCCGACCTGCTCGATCTTGACGCCGACCGGCTCCTCCTGTGGCTCTTCGCCCGCTGCGTCCAAGAGTCCGCAGAGTTCCCCGACCTGGCCCACGTCGCTCGGCTCGTCGCGCCGAGGTAGTCGCGCGTCGGCGTGATGAACCCGCCGCGGGGCTCACCGTCCACCGCGGCGGGGGTTCACCACCGGAGTTGGAACCGCCACCACCTCAATCTCGACCGCTCCGGGACGCGACGTGGGTGCTCGGGTCTGGGGCGGCTCGGCGGGCCTCGGGACGGTCGCATTAGGGTCGTGAGCCGGACGAGGGGGATGGAATGGGTTTAGACCCGCAAGTGCAGGGCCTTCTCGACGAGCTGGCGGCGTTGGGCAACCCCGACCTCGACCAGGTCACACCGGTCGAGGCTCGCGAGCTCATGAATGCCGGCGCCCAGCTGTTCAGCGGAGCTGGCAACCAAGACGTCACCACGCTCGACGCCCGCTTCCCTGGGCCCGGAGGCGACGTCCCGATCCGCGTTTACACGCCCCCGGGGGGCGCCGACGTGCGGCCCCTCGTCCTCTACTTCCACGGCGGAGGCTGGGTCATCGGCAACATCGAGACCCACGACGGTGTCTGCCGCGACCTCGCCTCCGACAGCGGCGCGGCGATCGTCTCGGTCGACTACCGGCTGGCCCCCGAGCACCCGTTCCCGGCCGCGGTGGACGACTGCTTTGCCGCGCTCGAATGGGTTCACGCCCACGCCAGTGACCTCGGCGGCGACCCCGATCGACTGGCCGTAGCCGGCGACAGCGCGGGCGGGAACCTCGCCGCGGTCACGGCGATGCTGACCCGGGACCGCCACGGCCCACCGTTGCGGTTCCAGCTCCTCGTGTACCCCGGCGTGGGCGTCGCCGACGACCAGGCCTCGGTCCTCGAGAACGCGGAGGGGTACCTGCTGACGCGGGCCGACATCGAGTGGTTCAGCGCCCAGTACCTGGGCCCGAACGGCGACCTCGAAGACCCGCGGTTCGACCCGGTGTACGCCGATCTGACCGGGGTGGCACCGGCGCACGTGATCACCGCCGAGTACGACCCGCTACGCGACGGCGGGCGTTCGTACGCAGAACGGCTGCGCGCGAGTGGCGTACCCGTCACCGAGCGTTGCTACGACGGCCAGATCCACGGGTGCTTCGGCATGCAGGCGGTCGTCGACGCGTCGCGGAGCATCATCGCCGACGCCGGTGCGATCCTGCGCGACGCGCTCGAGCGGGCACCAAGCCCCGTCGCCGCCAGCTGAACCGCGGTGCGGCCGCTTGCCACCCGGCGGTGTCAGCGGGCCGCGACGACGATCAACTCCCGGCTCGTGGGACCGGCGGGGCGGCGGTCCCAGTCGCCGTAGACGCGCTCGACCGTGAAGCCGGCGTCGCGGAGCGACTCGGTCAGCTCCTCTTCGGAGCGGAACCGCAGCTTGATCGGCGACACCACCTCCTCGCCGCTGGCAACGAAGGCGTAGTGGATCGTGTACGAGACGATCCCGTCCCGTACGTCGTGGACCTCGGACCACATCTCGACCCGCCCGGCCGCCGGATCATCGACGGACCGGCGGGCCTCGGGGGTCCAGCCCTCCCACTCCCGCCCCCCGGGATTGCGGCTCTCAAACGCGAGCGAGCCGCCCGGCCGCAGCGCGGCACCAAGAGCAGTGAGCGTCGCGTGCCACTTCTCGTCAGTGAGGAAGAACTGGGCAACGTGGCCGGTCATG
>DAIMHT010000207.1:0-3640 GCA_036723155.1 Actinomycetota bacterium | reverse complement strand
GCGGCCCGCACCGGGCAGCGCAGCATCGCGACGCTCAACGAGACCGCGCACCTGAACGCGCACCGGGAGCCCAGCGAGGGGTAGGTGGGTCATTTGAGCGTCACAGGCGTCTATTACCGTCGATGGGTGAGCAGGTGCCGCTCGTTCAAGTATTTGCTGAACCCGACGGTTCGCCAGCGGGTAGGCCTGCTTGGGCTCCTGAGCTGGCAGTGCGAGCTCTATAACGCCGCGCTGGAGGAGCGTCGCGGGGCGTGGCGGTGGGAGCACCGCACGGTGTCGTATGTCGATCAGTGCCGGACCCTGACGAGCTTGCGGGGCGTCCGCCCCGAGGTACTTGCCTCCGGGGTGACGGTGTGTCGGGGGACGCTGCGGCGTCTGGACTTGGCGTTCGCCGCGTTCTATCGCCGGTGCCGCGCCGGGCAGCGACCGGGGTATCCACGATTCCGGCCCGAGAGCCGTTGGGACTCGCTGCAGTGGGAATACCGCGACGGATGGCGCCTCGATCCGGCGGGCAAGCGGCTCCACCTCATGGGAATCGGTGGGGTCAAGATGAGGCTGCATCGCCCCATCCGCGGGACCCCCAAAGCCATCACCGTGCGGCGCGAGGGCCGACGCTGGTGGGTCACCATCCGCTGCGTCGACGTCCCCGCCGAACCCCTGCCCACGACGGGGCGTGAGGTCGGGATCGACCTGGGCGTGAACGTGCTCGTGGCGACCAGCGACGGGGCCCTGATCACCAACGACCGTCACGCCCAACGCGCCGCGAACCGGCTCGCTCGAGCCCAACAGGACCTGGCCACCAAACAACGAGGCTCCCAGCACCGTCGGCGCGCCAAGGAGCGCGTCGCCGCCGCGCACCGCCGAGTCCGGAACCGACGGGCGGACACGCTGCACCAACTCTCCCGGCGGCTCGTGAATGACCATGACGTGATCGTGCACGAGCAGCTGGCCATCGCGAACCTGGTCCGCCGACCCAAACCCAAACCTGATGGCGCCGGGGGCCACGAGCCAAACGGCGCCACGGCCAAGACCGGACTGAATCGTTGCATCCATGACGCCGGGTGGGGACAACTCCTCACGATGATTGCCTATAAGGCTGAGAGCGCCGGTAGGACCGTCATCGCGGTGGACCCCCGCAACACCAGCCGTACCTGTGCCGACTGCGGCCACACCTCAGCTGGGAACCGGCGCGGCGCGGTGTTCGAGTGCCAGGCGTGCGGCCACCAAGCCCACGCTGACACCAACGCCGCCATCAATATCCTTCGGGCCGGTAGGGCCCAGCAGCCACAGGCTGCGTAGGGCCGAAACTGACCCACTACCCGAGGAGGTCCCACCGTGACCGTGCACACCGATCGCGACGGACCGGTCCTGACGGTCACTATCGACCGGCCCGAGGCCCGCAACGCGGTCGATGCCCCGACCGCGGACCAGCTCGCGGCGGCGTTCCGGGCCTTCGACGCCGAAGACGACATCGCGGTGGCGAT
This sequence comes from Actinomycetota bacterium, assembly GCA_036723155.1. Classification (GTDB taxonomy): domain Bacteria; phylum Actinomycetota; class Acidimicrobiia; order IMCC26256; family PALSA-555; genus PALSA-555. Next base: position 2,156 of record DAIMHT010000207.1, on the reverse strand, counting down.
CCTCACCGGGGCCGGCGGGACCTTCTGTGCCGGCGCGGACCTCAAGGCGATGGGCGACCGCCGCGGCAATCGCGTCACCGCCGACGGCGACGGCCCGATGGGACCGACCCGCATGCTCACGACCAAGCCGGTCCTCGCCGCGGTCGAGGGGTACGCCGTCGCCGGTGGCCTCGAGCTGGCCTGCTGGTGCGACCTCCGGGTCGCGGCCCGAGACGCGGTGTTCGGCGTCTTCTGCCGGCGGTGGGGGGTGCCCCTCATCGACGGTGGCACCGTGCGGCTCCCGCGGCTCATCGGGCTCAGCCCCGCCCTCGACCTCATCCTCACCGGCCGCGGCGTGTCCGGCGAGGAGGCGCTGCGCCTCGGCCTCGCCAACCGGCTCACCGAACCCGGCGGGGCGCTCGAGACGGCCCGGAGCCTCGCGCACGACCTCGCCGCGTTCCCCCAGACCTGCCTGCGCAACGACCGCCGATCGGCCTACGAGCAGGCCGGACGCACCCTCGATGACGCCATGGCCAACGAGTACCAGCTCGGCCTCGCGACCTTGGCCTCCGAGGACTTCGCGTCGGGCGTGGCCCGCTTCGTCGCCGGGGAGGGACGTCACGGCTCGCCGAGCGGGGCGTAGATTCACCGGGGATGGCAAGGGGGCGAATGGAGGGCACGATGGCGAAGACCGACGCGCGGCGCACGGTCGCCGACATCATGAGCCGACCGGTGGTCACCGCCACCGCCGACGAGACCGTGTCGGCCGCCGCCGACCGCATGGGAGCCCAGAGCGTCGGCTCAGTCGTCGTCGTCGACGGCGACCGGCCCGTCGGGATCCTCACCGAACGGGACCTCGTCCGCCTCGCCGCCGCCGACACCGCCAACCCTGGCGCGCTCGTCGCCGACTGGATGACTCCCACCCCTGACCACGTCGCCCCCGACGCCGAGGTCAGCAGCGCCTTCGCGCGTCTCGCCGAGCACGGCTACCGCCACATCCCGGTCGTCGACGACGAACGACTCGTCGGGATCGTCTCCATGCGGGACCTGATGCGCATCGCGCAGATCCAACCCGCGGAGTCGCTCGCCCACGAGATCCCCCGAGGCCTCGAAGGCGTCGTCGTCGCCGAAACCAACATCGGTGACGTCCGCGGCCTCGAAGGCTTCTACCACTACCGCCAGTACAACGCGGTCGAGCTCGCCGAGACCCGAACCCTCGAAGACGTCTGGTACCTCCTCTTCCACGGCGAGCTGCCGACCCTGGCGCAACGCCAGGTCTTCCTCGACGAGGTACGGCCCCTCCGAGAGATCCCGCCCGCGGTCAAAGAGGTGCTCCCGGAGCTGGCGCGTGTCGCTGGCCCCGCGGCGCCGCTGGACCTGTTGCGCACCACGATCTCCCTGCTCGGCGCGTCGCTCGGGTTCCGTCCCTCGCTGGACCTGTCCGCCTCCGAGCTGCGGTCCCAAGCCCTGCGGGTGTGCGCGGTGGTCCCCACCTTGCTGTGCGCGCTGCATCGACTGCAGCACGACGAGCTGATCATCGACCCTGACCCGCAACTCCCGTACGCCGCGAACTACCTGACCATGATGCTCGGTCACGTCCCGACCGCGGAGCACGCCCGGGCCGTCGAGCAGTACCTCATCTCCACCATCGACCACGGCTTCAACGCGTCAACGTTCACCGCCCGGGTCATCACCTCGACCGGCGCCGACCTGGCCGCGGCCGTGGTCGGTGCCATCGGCGCCCTCTCCGGCCCCTTGCACGGCGGCGCCCCGAGCCGGGCGTTGCAGATGCTCGACGAGATCGGCACCATCGACAACGCCGACCAATGGATCCGCGGCGCCGTCGAGCGGGGCGACCGGCTCATGGGCTTCGGGCATCGCGTCTACAAGACCGATGATCCCCGCTCCGTCATGCTGCGCAGCGTCGCGGAGCGGCTCGGCGGTCCCAAGCTGGACTTCGCGGAACGGGTCGAGCAGCTCGCCGTCGAAATCCTCGCCGAACTCAAGCCCGGGAGGAAGCTGTACACCAACGTCGAGTTCTACGCCGGCATCGTCATGGACGCCTGCGGCGTGCCCCGCGACATGTTCACCCCGACGTTCGCGTCCAGCCGGGTGATCGGCTGGACCGCGCACATCCTCGAGCAGGCCGCCGACAACCGGCTCATCCGACCGAGCGC
>DAIMHT010000206.1:1911-3694 GCA_036723155.1 Actinomycetota bacterium | reverse complement strand
CGTGCTCGAGCGCGGCGATGGCGGTGATGAGCTTGAACGTCGACCCCGGCGGGTAGAGGCCCTGGGTGGCGCGGTTCAGCAGCGGGTAGTTGCTGGCCGGGTTGGTGAGGGTCTTGAACTGGTCGAGGGGAACACCGCTGGTGAACTTGGTCACGTCGAAGGTCGGGTTGGACGCCATCGCGACGACGGAGCCGTCTCGGGCGTCGAGGACGACGGCGGACCCGCCGGGGGCCGAGAAGTCCTTGAGCTGGTTCTTGAACGTGGTGTCGCGCATCTGGCGGACCTCGAGGATCCCCTGCTGCAACGAGTCTTCGGCGACCTTCTGGATGTTGACGTCCATCGTGAGCTTGAGGTCGTTGCCGGACTTGGCCGGGGTGTCGTTGATGACGCGCACCACCTGACCGCGGCTGTTGACCTCGAGCTTGCGGGTGTGGGGGGTCCCGCGGAGCTCGCTCTCGAAGACCTGCTCGACACCGTCCTTGCCGATGACGTCGAAGCCGTTGTAGCCCTCGCCTTTGTGCAGCTTGAGGTCCTGGCCGTTGACGGCCCCGACGTACCCGAGGAGCTGGGACGCGTAGCTGGGGATGCCCGCCGCGGGGTCGAGGTTGGTGAACAGGTACTTGCGGACGCTGCGCTGGGTGACGATGACACCGGGGAACATCTCGGGCCGCTCTTTGATGTACACCAGGGCGTTATAGGGCACGGTGGTCGAAGCGGTGGGCGTCGAAACCGCGGGCGTCGTCGTGGTGGTGGTCGTCGGCCCTGACGACGTGGACGTCGTCCCCGACGAGCCCGGCGTCGTGCTCGACGTCGTCGGCGTCGTCGCCGCCCCGGCGGGGATTGCGGCCGACGAGGGCCACGCGATCGGGATGGGCTGATAGGCGGTCAGCGTGGGGTTGTTGATCTGCTTCCAGACCGCCGTCTGGGTGGCGTTGAGCAGCGTGGCGAGGCTCTTGACCGTGACCTTGAGCTGGCTGAGCGGCAGGCCGCGGGAGATCTCGATGCTGTCGACCAGCTGGTTCTGGACGATCGGGACGCCGTTGCGGTCGAGGATCTGGCCCCGGAACCCGGGATCGGTGACGGTGCGGATCCGGTTGGCTTGGGTCTGCGCGGCGAAGGTGTTCGAGGACCCGATCTGGAGGAACCAGAGCCGGGCGAGGAGACCACAGAAGAGCGCGCCGATGATCACGCCGATGACGGAGAGCCGAAGTCGACTGTTGGAATCCGTCACGCGTCGATCATCCCGTCAACTTGCTCGGTGTGCTGCGTCGATCGCGCCCATGGTCCGCCCCGGGTGCCGTCATCCACCACGCTCGCCAAGGCGGCGCGACAGCCCGTACGCGGGGGTCACGTATCGGGCGAGCCTAGCGTTGAGGCCAGGAGGTTCCAGCGTCAGCATCCCGGACCGCCCAGCGCACAAAGGGAAACACCGCGATGGCGACCAGCGCGTCGTAGAGCGAGGCGACGATCACGATCTGGATGTTGTGGGCGGCGAAGAGCTCGTCATGGCCCGCGATTCCGCCGACGATGAGAAAGATGGCGTTCCCGACGACGCCGCCCACGCCGCCGAGAACCGACGCGATCCCACGCGATTCGCGGATGAGTCCGCTCTGGAACAGTCCGACGCCGTAGCCGGTGAGCGCGAACGCCAACGCCGAGAGGCCCAGCGGTGTCGAGAGGAACATGTCGGTGGCCAGCCCTGCGGCGAAGCCGAACAGCGCGCCCGACATCGGGCCTTCCTCGTACGCCATGGCGACGGTCGCGACCAGCGTGAGGTCGGGAA
>DAIMHT010000206.1:0-1811 GCA_036723155.1 Actinomycetota bacterium | reverse complement strand
GGGAACGCCGAGTTCGCGACCGCGGAGGTGAAGAGCAGCTCTCCCTTTTGGACCTTGGGGTCGGTGACCGACAAGATGCCGAGCGTGAGCTGACGGTCGCCGGCCCGCGCTTGGGTGATCGCGTTCGCGCTGCTGGTCTCGAGTCGGACCCCGACCCCGATCGTCGGGCTGTCGATGAGGGTGACGGTGGCGTCGCCACTCGACACTTGGGTGACACGCCCGACGAGGCCGTCGCCGGTGACGACGGGATAGCCGACCTTGACCCCTTTCGAGCTTCCCTTGTTGATGAGGACAGTCCGGTCGAAGTTGCCCGGGGACCCGCCCGTCACCCGGGCCGCGATCCCGGTCGCGCCCTGCACCGTGGGGAGGTCGAGGAGCTTCTCGAGCTGGCCGACCTCGGACCCGACGCCGCGGTTCTTGAGCTGCTGGGCGTGGAGATCGGCGACCTGCTTCTTGAGCCGGGCGTTCTCGTCGCGCACCGAGCTGTACTTGGTGATTCCGTTCGTGATGTTGCGCAGCGGTGAGAACGCGTCGTCGACCACCGATTGGACCGGGGAGATGATGTTGTGGGCTTGGGCCCGCAACGTGTTGACGATGCCGTTGTTGCCGGAGTCGACGGTGACGAGGACCAACGAGGTGACGACGAGCATGAGGAGGAGGGACCGACCTCGCGTGTCTTTCCGATAGACATCCATGAGCGCCTCTCAGAGCCGGAGGGGCCCGGTTCAGTCTTCGGGACCGCTGATCAGCACCTGTCGGAGCACATCGAACTGCTCGAGACACTGGCCGGAACCGAGGACGACCGAGAACAGCGCGTTCTTGGCCCGCCGGACCGGCATGCCCGTCTCGGCCTGCACCGCGGCGTCGAGGCCGAGCAGCAGCGATCCGCCCCCCGCGAGCATGATGCCGCGCTCCATGACGTCGGCCGCGAGCTCGGGCGGTGTCTTGTCGAGCGTCACCTTGATCGCGTCGACGATCGCGGCGACGGGCTCCTCGATCGCCTCTCGCATCTCTTGGGTGGAGACGGTGATGGTGCGCGGCAGCCCGGTGACGAGGTCGCGGCCGCGGATCTCGGCGTAGAACTCCTCTTCGAGCGGGTAGGCGCTCGCCAGGTGGAGCTTCACGTCCTCGGCGGTGCGCTCGCCGAGGGCCAGCGAGTACTCGCGCTTCATGAACGACATGATCGCCTCGTCGAACTCGTCGCCCGCGACGCGGCTCGATTCGCTGGTGACGATCCCGCCGAGGGAGATGACCGCGACCTCGGTCGTCCCGCCGCCGATGTCGACGATCATGTTGCCGGCCGGCTCGTGGATGGGGAGCCCAGCCCCGATCGCGGCGGCCATCGGCTCCTCGATGACCATGACCGGCTTACGGGCCCCGGCGAACTCCGCGGCCTCTTGCACCGCCCGCCGCTCGACGCCGGTGATCCCCGAGGGGATGCAGATGACCATGCGGGGCTTCGCCCAGCGGTTGCGCTGGTGGACCCGCTGGATGAAGTACCGGAGCATCTTCTCGCAGATGTCGAAGTCGGCGATCACCCCGTCCTTGAGGGGCCGGATGGCCTCGATGTGACCGGGGGTGCGGCCCAGCATCCGCTTGGCTTGGGCGCCGACGGCGAGGATGCGGCCGTCGCGGGCGTTGATGGCGACGATCGACGGCTCGTTGAGGACGATCCCCTGGCCGCGCGCGTAGACCACCGTGTTGGCGGTGCCGAGATCGACCGCCATATCGCGGCCGATGACATTGGAATACCAAGGGGCGTTCACAGACCGTCCGGTGCGTCGACGAGGTCCGGGAGTTGGCACAGGCTA
>DAIMHT010000205.1:0-3713 GCA_036723155.1 Actinomycetota bacterium | reverse complement strand
ACCAGCGTGATCAACGGGACGTTGAAGCAGTCGCACCACTGCACGAACCGGGCCGCTTTCTCCGACGCGTCGATGTCGAGCGTCCCGGCCCGCTGCTGCGGCTGGTTCGCCAGCACCCCGACGGCGTGGCTGTCGAGACGACCGAGGCCGGTCACCAGGTTGGCGGCGTACCCGGGCCGCAGCTCGAAGAACGACCCGTCGTCGAGGACGTCCTCGATCACCACCCGGACGTCATACGACGCCGTGGCCCGCGCCGGCACCGCGGCCGACGCCCGGCTCGTGTCCCGATCCACCGGATCCTCGGACGCGACCGCGGGGGGATCCTCCAGATGGTTCGACGGCAGGTAGGCGAGGACATGCGCGACCGCCAACCGGGCGTCGTCCTCGTCGTCGACGACCAGCGACGCCACCCCGCTGTGCTGCCCGTGCAGCGTCGCACCACCGAGCTCGCGGTTCTCGAGCGCCATGCCGGTGAACGCCCGCACCGTGTCGGGCCCGCTCACGTACGCGAACGCGTCGGCGGTCATGATCGTGATGTCCGCCAACCCGAGCAGCAACGCCGGTCCTGACACCGCCGGGCCCGTCACCATCAGCACCGTCGGGACGACCCCCGACGCGTCGGACAAGGCTCGGGCGACCCGCCCCCAGGCGTGCAGCGACGACACCCCTTCGGCGACGTCGGCCCCCGACGACGCGATCGTCCCCACGATGGGCACGCCGAGCTCGATCGCGAGGCGCACCGCCCGCTCGAGCGTCTCACCCTCGGGGGGGCCGATGGCGCCGACGTGCTTCCCGTCGGCGATGCGGAACTCGACGATGCGCCGCCCGTCGAGCTCGGTGAGCGCGGCGCTGGCAGCGTCGCTGCGACGCCCGGCGACCGGGACCGGCGCGAGCGTCGGAGCCGGCAGGGCCGAGCCTGTCACCCGGTCGGGGTCAGGACGAGTGTCGCGTTGTGGCCACCGAACCCGAACGAGTTGGACAGCACCGGCGCGGCACCGACGGGGCGGGGCGCGTCGCGGACGATGTCGAGCTCGATGTCGTCCCCGAGCTCGTTGACGTTCGCGGTCGGCGGCACGACGCCCTCTCGGATCGAGCATAGGGCGACGACGGCCTCGGCGGCTCCGGCGCCGGCGATCATGTGCCCGAAGACGCCTTTCGAGGAGGTGACCGGCGGCCCGTCGTCACCGAACACCTTGCGGATGGCCTCGGCCTCGGCGGCGTCGTTCAGCTCGGTCGACGTCCCGTGGGCGTTGATGTGGCCGATGTCGGCGGCACCGAGGCCGGCGTCGTCGAGCGCCTGCTGCATGCACGCGGCCGCGCCGGCCCCACCGGGGGACGGGGCGGTGATGTGATACGCGTCGGCGTTCCGGCCGTAGCCGGCGACCTCGCCGTAGACCTTCGCGCCGCGCCCGAGGGCCCGCTCGAGCGGCTCCAGGATCAAGAACCCGGCGCCTTCGGCGACGACGAACCCGTCGCGCGCCGCGTCGAACGGCCGGGACGCGTGCTCGGGGTCGTCGTTCTTGGTGCTGAGCGCCCCCATGCGAGCGAACGCGGCGACGGTGATGTTCGTCAGCGGGTACTCGGTCCCGCCCGCGACGACCACGTCCGAGCTCCCGTCGCGGATGAGGCGGGCGCCTTCGCCGATGGCGTTCGTCCCCGCCGCGCACGCGGTCGCGATGCACAACGCGGGGCCGGTGAACCCGTACCGCATGGAGATGACCCCCGCGGTGGCGTTCGGCATCATCATCGGCACGAAGAACGGGCTGACCCGCGACGCGCCCTTGTCGAAGTAGATCCGGCAGTTCTCCTCGAGGGTCGCGAGGCCCCCGATCCCGGTGGCGGCGATGACCGCGCACCGTTCGGGATCCACCCCGAGGTCACCGGCGTCCTCGATGGCGTCGGCCGCGGCCGCGAACCCGAGGTGCGTGACCCGGTCCTGGCGGCGCACGTCCTTCGGGCCGAAGTACGGCTCGGGATCGAACGCGTCCGGGACCACACAGGCGAACGTGACCGGCAGCCCCGCTTCGACGAACCGGGGGACCGTCGCCGCGGTCGGGCGAGCGGCCACGATCGTCTCCCAGAACGTGTCCAGGTCCGCGCCGGCCGGGGTCTTGACCCCCATGCCGGTGACGGCGACGCGGGGCCGGCCCCGGTGGTCGACGAGTTCCGAGCTCATGCCTTCGAGGCCACCTTGGACAGCACGAGATCGACGGCCTGACCGACGGTGGTGACGTTCTCGAGGTCTTCCTCGGGCACGGAGATGTCGAAGCGCTCCTCGAGGCCCATGACCAGCTCGACCAGGTCGAGGCTGTCCGCGTCGAGATCCTCCTTGAAGCGGGCGTCTTCGGTGACCGCCTCGGGCTCCACGCTCAGGACCTCGACGGCCACCTCGCGTAGGGCGGCCACTGCGTCGTCACGCTCCATCTGTCCTCCTCATCAGGGTTGGTTCGGCGCGAACCGCGATCAGTGGCCCATCCCCAGGCCACCGTCGACGGGGATCAGCGCGCCGGTCACGTATCCGGCGGGCTCGGAGCACACGAACCCAACGAGCGCCGCCACCTCCTCGGGGGTCCCGAGGCGTCCCAACGGGACCGTGGCCTCCATCATGCCCCGCCACTCGGGGGACAACGCTTCTGTCATGTCAGTCACGATAGGCCCCGGCGCCACGATGTTGCAGGTGATGTTACGTGGCGCCAGCTCCCGGGCGACGGCACGGGTGAGCCCGACCAGCCCCGCTTTCGCGGCGGAGTAGTTGGCCTGTCCCGGCGCTCCGGCATGGCCGCTCACCGACGAGATGTTCACGATCCGGCCCCACCGGTTGCGCATCAGCTTGGGTGTCGCACGGCGGATGGTGTGAAATGCGCCCGTCAGGTTGGTCGCCAGGACGTCGCTCCACTGGTCCTCGCTCATCCGGGCGATGAGCCCGTCGGCGGTCACCCCGGCGTTGTTGACGAGGATCTCGACCGGACCGAACGTCGCCTCGACGTCGCGGAACGCGGCGTCGACAGCGTCGACGTCCCGGACATCGGCGATGACCGCGGTCGCCTCGTGCCCGGCCGCCTCGAGCTCGCGTTGGGTGTCCTTCGCGCCGTCGCTCGCCGAGCAGCACGCCACCCGGTGCCCGGCGTCGGCCAGGGTCCGGGCGATCGCCCGCCCGATCCCTCGCGAGGCGCCCGTGACCAGCGCGGTGCGAGCCCCTTCGGTCACGCCCGGCCCCAGCGCAGCACCGCGCTGCCCCAGGTCATGCCGGCACCGAACCCACTCACCAAGATCAGCTGGCCGTCTTCGAACTGGCCCCCGTCGGCGGCTTCCGCCAACGCCAGCGGGATCGACGCCGCGGACGTGTTGCCGTACCGCTCGATGTTCACGATGGTCCGCTCCGGGGGGATTCCCAGCCGGCTCGCCGCGGCATCGATGATGCGAGCGTTGGCCTGGTGGGGGATGAACCAGTCGATCTGCGACGGCGTCACCTCGGCCCGCGCCATCGCGGTCGTCGCCGATTCGATGACCACCCGCACCGCCCGTCGGAACACCTCGGGGCCTTGCATCTTCAGGTACTGGAGACCCTCCGCGAGGGTGGCCTTGGTCGTCGGTCGGCGGCTCCCACCGGCCGAGACCTCCAACAGGCCCGCGAGGCTGCCATCGCAGCCGAGGTCGAACGACAGCAACCCCGGCCCGTCATCGGGCGAGGCTTCGAGGACGACCGCCGCCGC
>DAIMHT010000204.1:0-3732 GCA_036723155.1 Actinomycetota bacterium | reverse complement strand
TGGCGGCCGAAGCCACGATCATCTCGAAGACGAAGCGGACCGCCGTGGTGCGCATTGATGTGACGAACGACGGGAACGCGGCGGGTGCGGCGCAAGGGACGGTCACCATCGTGCCGCCGCGACCCGCACCGTGACCTCGGCGAGCCCCTGGCGTGCCGCTTCAATCCTGGCCGCGGACGCCTCAGCGAACTGCGTGGCGAATCCCGAATATCCTGGCGTCCAGTGCCGGCAGGTCTCACGCTGGCCCTGGAGGTGAGCATGCCGATCGCGACTGGTGTCGACGTTCGTCCGCTGAGCGGCTCGATCGGTGCCGAGGTGCGCGGCATCGACATCTCGAGCGACCTCGACGACGAGGTCATCGCGTCGATCCGTGCCGCCTGGCTCGAGCACCTGGTGCTGTTCTTCCCGGGCCAGGACCTGACCCCGGAACGCCAGCAGGCCTTCGCGGCCCGCTTCGGCGAGGTGACGGCGGCTCACCCGGTTGAGCCCGCGCTGGCGGACCACCCCCAGGTGCTGCCGGTCGACAGCGCCACCGGTCAAACCGATTTCTGGCACACCGACGTGACGTTCATGGCCCGGCCACCGATGGCGTCGCTGCTCTACGCGGTGCAGCTGCCCGCGGCCGGCGGCGACACGATGTGGACCAACATGCGCATCGCCTACGAGACACTGGCGGAGCCGCTGCGGCGCCTGTGTGACGAGCTCGTCGCCTACCACTACGCGGCCGACTACGCCGCCGCCGTCGAGAACGGGGACGGCAAGGAGTGGGAGGGCGCCCCGGTGGAGAAGATGGTCCCCGTCGAGCATCCGGTGGTACGTGAGCATCCCGAGACCGGCCGCCGCGCGTTGTTCGTCAATCCCGGCTTCACCGCGCTCCTCAAGGGCTTCGACGGTCCACAATCAGCCGGTCTGCTCCGCCTGTTGTACAAGCACGCGATTCAGCCGGAGTTCCAGTGCCGATACCACTGGGAGCCGGGATCGGTGGCGTTCTGGGACAACCGGGCCACGATGCACTACGGCGTGCACGACTACGGGACCGCCCACCGCGTCATGCATCGCGTCACGTTGCGCGGCGATCGGCCGTTCGGACCGTCAGCGCACCGGACGTCGGCGGCACCAACCGCCGCGTGACGCCGGTCCCGGTTTAGCCGCCGGGCCGGGCGGCGCCGCGCACCCTCGCGAGGAGCGGCCGGCACCGCCTCGCCGGCGAGCGCATCGGGGAGGGGCCGCGTACGATCCGCGGTATGGAGCTGAACGGAAAGGTTGCGCTCGTCACCGGGGGCGCGTCGGGGATCGGTCGGGCCACCGCAGAGCGGTTCGCGGACGAAGGCATGCGGGTCTGCGTCGTGGACCTCCAGGACGACGGCGGACGTGAGGTCGCCGAATCGCTGCACGGCACCTTCCACGTGGCCGACGTCGGCGACCCCGCCCAGGTCGACGCGGCCTTCGCCCACTGTGTCGCCGAGCTCGGCGGCGTGGACGTGGCGTTCCTGAACGCCGGGATCGCCATCGGTCACGCCGACATCGAGACGCTCCCCGACGACGAGTATCGGCGCATCATGGACGTGAACGTCGACGGGGTCGTGTTCGGCGCCCGCGCCGCGGTCCGCGAGATGAGCCGAGGGTCGGGCGGCGCGATCGTCGCGACGTCGTCACTGGCCGGGCTCATCCCGTTCCCACCCGACCCGGTCTATGACCTGACCAAGCACGCAGTCGTGGGGTTCATCCGCTCCCTCGCTCCGACGCTGGCGGCGAAGGGGATCACCGCCAACTGCGTGAACCCCGGCATGACGAACACCGCGATCCTCAACGACGACGTCCGAGCGGCGTTCGCCGCCGCGGACTTCCCGCTGATGCCGCCGACGCAGATCGCCGACGCGGTCGTCCACGCGATCACGAGCGGTGAGACCGGGCACTGTTGGGTGTGCCAACCCGGGCGCGAGCCCGTCAGCTATGGGTTCCGGGACGTCCCCGGCCCCCGAACCGAGAACGCCGCCGGTCGCGTGCCCCCCGGCGTCGGAGACCGGGGCGGCGTGTTCGAGCACCGCCCCTCGGGCTGAACCCACCCGTCTCCCCATGGGTTCGGCCGCATCGGGTCGGCGTGGCCAATCGATGACGTGTCGGTCGGGCCCGGTCCGTATCCTGGGATCGTTTCCTGGCCGGCGCCACCCACCCCCGGAGTGCCTCGTGACGAACACCAATTCCGACGGCGCCGCTGAGCGCACCCCCGTCCAGCCCGAGGTGATGGACCCCTCGACGCCCCCGGCCGGCGAACCGAGCAAGGACGGCGAGCAGGTCACGAGCCCGACGAAGCTGATCCGCATCGCCACGATGGTCCGCACCATGCTCGACGAGGTTCGCCGCGCGCCCCTCGACGACGCCGGCCGCCGCCGCCTCCGGGAGATCCACGAGAAGTCGCTGACCGAGCTGCAGGGGGTGCTGTCCCCCGAGCTGCAAAAGGAGCTCAACGAGGTCATCCTCCCCCTCACGAGCGAGGCGCCGACCGAGTCCGAGCTCCGCTTGGCGCAGGCCCAGCTGGTCGGATGGCTCGAAGGCCTCTTCCACGGGATCCAGGCGACCCTCTTCACCCAGCAGGCCGCGGCGCAGGGTCAGCTCGACGAGATGCGACGCCGCCGGGCGTTGGACTCGGCGCAGGGATTCGGTTCGCCCGAGACGCCCGGCAGCGGTTACCTCTAACTCGATGTCCACCGCCGAGCTGTTCGCGAACGACTGGTCGCCCGATGGGTGGCGGCGACGGTCCGCGGCCCAGCAGCCCGACTGGCCCGACGCGGATGCGCTCGAGCAGGCCGAGACGGAGCTGCGTGGCCTCCCGCCGCTGGTCTTCGCGGGCGAGGCCCGCACCCTGACCGAGTCGCTCGCGGCGGCCCAAGACGGGCGCGCGTTCCTCCTCGTCGCCGGCGACTGCGCCGAGTCGTTCCAGGCCTTCTCGGCCGACGCCATCCGCGACAAGCTGCGGGTGATCCTGCAGATGTCGGTGGTGCTGACCTACGGCACCGGGGTCCCGACGATCAAGGTGGGGCGGATGGCGGGCCAGTTCACCAAGCCCCGGTCGTCGGCCACCGAGGCCCGCGGCGGGGTCGAGCTGCCGTCGTTCCGGGGCGACACGATCAACGACTTCACCTTCGACGAGTTCGCCCGCCGGCCCGACCCGAACCGCCTGGTCCGGGCCTACAACCAGTCGGCGGCGACGCTGAACCTCGTCCGAGCGTTCGCGAAGGGGGGGTTCGCCGATCTGGCCCGGGTGCACGCCTGGAACCAGGAGTTCGTGGCCGCCAGCCCCGAGGGGCGCCGGTACGACATCCTGGCGGGAGAGATCGAACGGGCCTTGCGGTTCATGCGGGCGTGCGGCATCGACCTCGAAGCCGAGCTGGCCCTGCGCCAGGTCGACATCTGGACTGCGCACGAGGCGCTCCTCCTCGAGTACGAGGAGGCGCTGACCCGACGCGACAGCATCACCGGGGACTGGTACGACTGCTCGGCGCATCTGCTGTGGGTCGGGGAACGCACCCGTCAGCCGTCGGGCGCGCACGTCGAGTTCCTCGCCGGGGTCCACAACCCGATCGGGGTGAAGCTGGGACCCACCGCCTCCCCCGACGAGGTGGTCGCGCTATGTGAGCGCCTCAACCCGCGGCGTCAACCCGGGCGTCTGGTGCTCTTCTCCCGGATGGGCGCCGATCAGGTCGCGGACACGCTCCCGCCGCTCCTGCGGGT
>DAIMHT010000203.1:0-3783 GCA_036723155.1 Actinomycetota bacterium | reverse complement strand
TCGAACACCGCCTCGACGACATAGACCCCGCGGCCCTTCGGGAGCCCGCCGCTCATCGGCCGGGCGGCGACGACCTGACCCTGGTTCGAGCCTGGGGGTGCCAACGCCAGCCGGGCCGGCGGGCCGGTGGCCGGCGTCGGGCCCTTGTACATGACGAAGGCCACCCGTTGCGGCTGCGGCGACACGTACAGGTCGTTCGACACCAGCAGCGCGCTCAGCGCGCTGGACGCTTCCGGCTGGGACGCGCCCGCCCACGCGGGCCAGCCGGCGATCCCGGCGAGCGCCAGTCCCCCGCCGACCGTCAGGAACGACCGTCGGCTCAGATCGGGAGGAGGAGCCACGACTCCTATCCTGCCGTAGGGCCATGACGGATACGCATCGCGTCGAGTTTCGCTGCAACGGAGAGCCCGTCAGCATCGACGCCGCCCCCGGCGAGTCGCTCCTCTCGGTGCTCCGCGAGCGGCTGGGGCTGCGGTCCGCGAAAGACGGTTGTGCGCCCCAGGGGCAATGCGGGTGCTGCACCGTCCTCGTCGACGGTGGGGCTCGGGTCGCGTGCGTCACGCCCGCCACCCGCGTCGAGGGTCGCGACGTGACGACCCTCGAAGGGCTCGAACCGCAACGTCGAGACGAGCTCACCTCGGTCTTCGTCGCGACCGGCGCGTCGCAGTGCGGGTTCTGCACGCCCGGGATCCTGATGCGAGCCTCGACGCTCCTCGACCGGGGCGACGTCGACGGGCCTGCGGTCGACCGGGCCCTCGCCGCGCACCTGTGCCGCTGCACCGGCTGGCGGACCGTCATCGACGCCATCGGTGCACCTCCACCGCCCCGCACGCCCCGCCGACTCGACGACGGGGCGCGGCGCGCCACCCTCGAGGGCGGCGTCCCCCAACGGGTGGGCCCCGACGTGCCGGCGGGGAGCGGCGGCTTCGCCGACGACCTCGCCCCCGACGGTGCCCTCGTCGCGGTGCCGCTCCCTGTCGGCTCCGACGCGGCCGCGGTCGACGCCGTCGGGATGCAGTGGGTCGTCGCCGAGTCCCTCCACGAGGCCCGGCGCCGAGCGGGCAAGGTCCAGGGGCGGCGCACGACGCGCGACGACGACGTCCCCCTCCCGCGTCGACCCCGTCCCGACGGCGGGGTGACCCTCACCACCAGCTGGGTGGAGCCGGCGTACCTCGAGCCCGACGCGTCGTGGTGCGAGCCCGGCGGGACGCCCGCGTCGCCGCTCGCCAACGGTGGCGCGTTCGGCGCCAAGACCGACTCGGCCGCGCCCGCCGCGGCCCGGGCGCTCGCCGACCACCTCGGGTCCGCGGTCCGCGTCGTCTACTCGCGCGAGGACGTCGTCCGGCTCGGAGCCAAACGCCCTCCGGTCGCCGCTACCGCGCACATCACGGGTCGGTCCCTGCACGTCGCCGGGGCGTACGTCGGACCCTCCATGCGCTGGGAGCCCGACCCCCCCGTCAGCGACCTGACGATCGAAGAACGCTGGGAGTCGCGCAGCTGCCCTGGACCCCCGACCTCGTCGGCCCTCCGTGCCTTCCCGCTGGCCGAGCGGACCGTGCTCCGCGAGGGCGCGGTCACCGAATCGGGACTCGATCGCGCCGCGCTCTGCGTCGACGAGCGGGTCGCCGCGGCGCGGCTCCTCACCGTGGCCGCGGCGCCGGGCGGGGCGCTCGGCGGCGCCCGGGTCGAGCTCGACCCGGTGACGGGCGCGCTGGCCCGCGTCGAGGTCCGCGTCGGCGCCGGAGACCCGCTCGACGAGGTCGTGCTGCGCTCCTACTGCGTCGGCGCCGCGCACATGGCCCTCGGCTGGGTCTTGACCGAGACCATCGCCGTCGACGCCGCGACCGGCGACGTCCTCGACCTCACCATCCGGTCGTTCGGGATTCTGCGGGCCCGATCGACCCCTCCGATCGACGTCACCGTGCTCGACGACCCCGGCGGGCCCCGACCCCGCGCCGGCGACGCGGTGTTCGCCGCCGTCGCCGCGGCGACCTGGGAAGCGGTCACCGCGTTCGAGGGGACGAGATCGGACACGTTCCCGGCCCGCTCGACCGCAGCGGCCCGCGCCGCCCGCGTGTGACCGGACCCGCGCGAGCCACCGAGTAGCGTCGAGCTATGCCCGGTGCGCTGGTGTTCGTCGTCGCGATGGTGGTCGTCGTGCCCGTCGGGGTGATGGTGGCCGGTGCGCTGTGGAGCGCGGTGTTCGGGTGGCTCGAGCCCGCCGAGGTCGAGCCCGACTCGAACCCCGAACCCTCGTAGCGACGGGCCCGCCGAGGCGCGGCGCGTCCCGGCGATCAGCTGAGCGGCAACGCCCGGCCCTGACCGAACCGGTAGCCGACCGAGCGCACGGTCTGGATCCAGTTCGCGTGCTCCTCACCGAGCTTGGCGCGCAGACGACGCACATGGACGTCGACGGTGCGGGCACCGCCGTAGTACTCGTAGCCCCACACCCGGGACAGCAGCTGCTCTCGCGTGAAGACCTTCCCCGGGTGGGTGGCGAAGAACTTCAGCAGCTCGTACTCCATGTAGGTGAGGTCGAGCGGGCGATCCTCGAGGGCCGCTTGGTAGGTCTCGAGGTTCAGGACCAAGTCGCCGTACTCGACGATCTCGGGGCGGGTGCCCTGCCCGCTGCGCCAGAACAGGTGGCGCAGGCGGGCCTCGAGCTCTTTTTGGTGGAACGGCGAGAGGCAGAAGTCAGCGAAGAGGTCTTCTCGGAGCTCGAGCTCGCCGAGCTGCGCGCCCGAGACGAGCAGGAGCACCGGGTCGAGTCCGGCGTCACGCTTGCGCAGGGCCCGGCACATGCCGAACGCCCCCTCCGGGTCCTCGTCGCAGACCACGACTGCGCCCGCCCAGCCGTCGCGTGGCTCGTGCTGCGCCGCGACGGCCACGTTCGCGACCGCCTTCCACCGGTACCCGGCCAGGTCGAGGGTCTGGGCGAGGAGCGCCGGCGGGGGGTCGGGGAACACGAGCAGCGGTTCCATGAGCTCCATTACAGCGTGCCGAGATACCGGTCGAGTTCGTAGGCGGTCACCTGGGACCGGTAATCGTCCCACTCGGCACGCTTGTTGCGCACGAAATGCTCGAAGATGTGCTCGCCGAGGGTCTCGGCGACGAACTCGGAGCGCTCCATCACGTCGATGGCCTCGCCGAGCGATTCCGGCAGCGAGGCGATCCCCTCCGCGGCCCGTTCCTCCGGGGTGAGCTCGAAGATGTTGTTCGTGGCCTCCGCGGGCAGGTCGTAGCCCTCGTCGATGCCCTTGAGCCCGGCGGCGAGCATGACCGAGAACGCGAGGTACGGGTTGCACGCGGGGTCGGGGGATCGGAACTCGATTCGGGTCGAGCTCTCCTTCCCCTTCTTGGTGACCGGGACCCGCACCAGGGCCGACCGGTTGTTCCGGGCCCAGCAGACGTAGACCGGCGCCTCGTACCGGACGCTGAGCCGCTTGTACGAGTTGACCCACTGGTTCGTGACGGCGGTGATCTCCCGGGCGTGGTGGAGCAGCCCGGCGATGAAGCACTTCCCGACCTTGGAGAGGCCGTGGGCGTCACCGGCGTCGTGGAACGCGTTCACGTCTCCTTCGAAGAGCGACAGGTGGGTGTGCATCCCGGAGCCGAAGTCACCCGAGAGCGGCTTGGGCATGAACGTCGCGTACGCGCCGGCGTCGACGGCGATCTTCTTCACAATGTGGCGGAACGAGATGACGTTGTCGGCCATCGTCAACGCGTCGGTGTATCGCAGGTCGATCTCGTGCTGGCTCGGGCCGAGCTCATGGTGGCTGTACT
>DAIMHT010000202.1:0-3807 GCA_036723155.1 Actinomycetota bacterium | reverse complement strand
CCGGACCGCTACGAGACGCACCGGCTGTGGGCACCCGCCGGTGACGCCACGATGGTGCCGATCTCGATCGTGCACCGGCGGGGGCTGGCCCAAGACGGGACGAGCCCGCTGCTGCTGTACGGGTACGGGGCGTACGAGATCTCCATCGACCCGATGTTCTCGACCAGTCGCCTGAGCCTGCTCGAGCGGGGCGGCGCGTTCGCGATCGCGCACGTCCGCGGCGGTGGGGAGCTCGGTCGCCGGTGGTACGAGGACGGCAAGCTGGACCGCAAGCGCAACACGTTCACCGACTTCGTCGCCTGCGCCCGGCACCTGGTCGCGGAGGGGTTCACCGCGCCGGGGCGGCTAGTGGCCCGGGGTGGCAGCGCCGGCGGGTTGACGATGGGCGCGGTGCTGAACCAGGCGCCGGAGCTGTGGCGGGCCGTGGTCGCCGAGGTCCCGTTCGTGGACTGCTTGACGACGATGCTCGACCCGTCGCTCCCGTTGACGATCACCGAGTACGACGAGTGGGGCAACCCCGCCGCCGACGAGCATCTCTACGAGTACATCCGCGGCTACTCGCCCTACGACAACATCAGCCCGGTGACGTACCCGACGGTGCTCGCCACCGCGGGGCTGAACGACCCCCGGGTCCAGTACTGGGAGCCGGCCAAGTGGGTGCAGAAGCTGCGTGCCACCACGACCGGGTCCGCGGTGACGCTGCTGAAGACTGAGCTCGACGCCGGGCACCACGGTCGGAGCGGCCGCTACGAATCGTGGCGGGAGGAGGCGTTCGTGTTGGCGTTCGTCCTCGACGCCCTCGGGCTTACCGTCTGAGCGGGAGGATCGCGGCCAGCTGGCGGCTCTGCGCGAGGAGGGTCCCGTCGGGGGCCCACACCTCGCCGTCCTCGTCGAGGAACCCCTCGGCCGCGACGCTGGTGCGGAACACCGCGAGGACGAACCCGTCCGGGGGGATGCCGGCGTGTGGGAGCGCGGAGCGGAAGTGCACCGTGAGGTCGATGGTCGGGACGACGAACGCCTCGTTGGTGCGACCGAACACCGGGGGCAGCCAGGCGTCGGTCACCGCGGCGATCGCGGGCGCGTCCATCGACTGGGGCTCCTCGAGGCGGATCCACCCGCCCGCGACGGCCTCCCGGGCCAGGGGCGCGCCCGGGATGGGCGGACGGCCGATCGCCCACCGGGTGTCCCACCGCGACGCGATCGGTGGCGCCTCCGGCGGCGGCGGGTACGCGGTCAGCTGCTCCGGGGGCGGGACATCGCGAGGCACAAGATCGCAGAACTCGGGCCCAGGACGCGGGGACGAGAACGCCGCCACCGCGAGCGCGACGAGCCGGTCCGCTTGGGTGACCCGCGCCGTGCACGAGGTCAGGGAGCGCCCGACCCGCTCGAGGTGGGTCATGATCGCGATCGTCCCGGCCTCGGGCGGTGACGCGAAGTGCACCGTGAGCGACCGGGGGGCGCGGGTGGCGTCACCGACCCGTTCCGCGAGCGCCCGGAGGACGATCGCGGTGAGGTAGCCGCCGTTCGGTCCCCGCATCACGAACCAGGCCGGGTCGACGGTGGCGAGGAACACCGCGTCGTCGCGTCGGGTCACGGTGGTGTCGCGCTCGAACCGGGTCGTCATCGGCTCGGCAACTTATCCCGTCGCGTACGCTCGTCGGGTGGAATCACCCCGCGCGACGACGGTGCTGACCGACGACGGGTACCGGCTCGAGGCGGAGCTGGGCGTCGCGGAGCCGGAGCGGTGCGGCATGGTGCTGTGCCATCCGCACCCCCAGTACGGGGGGACGATGCGCTCGATCGTGATCAGCGCGTTGTTCTCGGCGTTGCCGGCGGCGGGGGTGACGTGCCTGCGGTTCAACTTCCGGGGTGTCGAGGGTAGCGAGGGGAGCCATGACGAGGGTCGGGGGGAGCGCCAGGACGTCCTCGCGGCGATTCGAGACCTGCGATCGTTGCTGGCGCCGACTTCGCCGCTGGTCCTGACCGGCTGGTCGTTCGGCGCCGATGTGGCGTTGTCGGTCATCGACGACCGGATCGACGCCTGGTACGCGATCGCGCCGCCGTTGCGGTTCGCCAGCGCGTTGGACGAGCTGGCCGGGGACCCGCGGCCCAAGCTGTTGGCCCTGGCCGAGCACGACGAGTTCCGCTCCCCCACCGAGGTGGCCGAGGTCGCGGCGGCGTGGACGGCGACCGAGATCGAGGTGGTCCGGGGCGCGAGTCACTTCTTCGTGGGTCGCACCGACCGGGTCGTGGAGCTGGCGGCGGGTCTGGTCGGACGGTTGACGTCCTGACCGGACCGGTTGGTCAGGGCGCGAAGAGCGGGGTCATGCCCTGTCGTTCGAGGAAGGTGTGGCGGCGCTCCACCACGGTCTGCCAGCGCTGCAGGTCGTGCTCGAAGCGGGCCCGTTCGCCGTCTTCGTAGGCGTGCTCGAGCTCGTCGAACGCCTCGTCTTCGGCGTCGAGCAGCTCGCGGTAGCGCCGGATGAACCCTTCGTCGATCGTCGCGGCACCGTCCATGCGCGTCCTCCTTGTTGCCGGGTTCCGCGGACCGTACCCGGTTCGGCGGTCGCGATCACGGAGCAGCCACGGCCAGGGCTTCGGCCAGCGTGAATCGGCCCTCGTAGAGGGCCCGCCCGACGATCACCCCGGCGAGGTGGCGGCCGCCGGCCATCAGGTCGGCGAGGGCCTCGAGGTCGCCGAGGTGGCCGACGCCGCCGCTGGCGATCACCGGCAGGGTGGTGGCGTCGAGGACGGCGGCCAGCTGGTCCAGGTCGGGTCCGGTCATGGTGCCGTCCCGGCCGATCTCGGTGACGATGAGCGCGGCGACGCCGCGGTCCTCGAACCCGCGGGCGAGGTCCACGAGGTCCTGGCCCGAGGGTGCGGTCCAGGCCCGGGTGGCGACGTCGCGGCCTCGGGCGTCGAGACCGACGGCGATGCGGCCGGGGTGCGCGGCGCACAGGTCGTCGACCAGGGTGGGGTTCTCGACCGCGGCGGTGCCGACCACGACCCGGGCCGCTCCGGCGAGGAGCAGCCCGCCGGCCGCTTCGAGGCTGCGGACCCCGCCGCCGGCCTGGATGCGGCACGGGACCGAGGCGGTGATCGCCTCGACGACCGCGAGGTTGGCGGGTTCGCCGGTGCGGGCGGCGTCGAGGTCGACGACATGGATCCATTCGCTGCCCGCGGTCGCGAAGGCGCGGGCCACCGCGACGGGGTCGTCGTCGTAGACGGTCTCGTCCGCGAAGTCGCCCCGGGTGAGGCGCACCGCGCGTCCGGCGCGCACGTCGACGGCCGGGTAGACGGTGAGGCTCAGAGGGTGCCCTTGGTCGACGGGATCCCGGTGCCTTCGACCTTGACCGCGTCTCGGAGCGACCGGGCGACGCCCTTGAACGACGCCTCGATGATGTGATGTCCGTTCCGGCCCGACAGGGACCGGAGGTGGAGCGTGATCCCGGCGGCGAACGCCACCGCCCGCCAGAACTCCTCGCAGAGCTGGGGGTCGAAGGTGCCGATCCACTCGCTGATGGGGTCGACGTCGTAGACGAGGAACGGTCGCCCCGACAGGTCGAGCGCGACCTGGACGAGCGCCTCGTCGAGGGGGACGAGCGCCGACGCGAAGCGGCGCACCCCGGCCTTGTCGCCCAGGGCGTCGCGCAGCGCCTCCCCGAACGCGATCCCGACGTCTTCGACGGTGTGGTGCAGGTCGACGGCGAGGTCACCTTCGGCGTCGACGGTCAGGTCGAACCCTCCGTGCTTCCCGAGCTGTTCCAGCATGTGGTCGAAGAACGGGATCCCGGTGCTGGCGGTGGC
>DAIMHT010000201.1:2099-3814 GCA_036723155.1 Actinomycetota bacterium | reverse complement strand
TCGACGATCGAGCCTTGACGCACGGTGCCGTTGGCGGTGCCGACGACGGAGTAGCCCAGCCCAGTCAGCGCCGCGGCCTTCGTCGCCGCGGCCTTCGGTACCCCGGAGGCGTTGATGACCTCGACGTGGACCTGCTGGGGCGGCCGGCCCCGGCTCGCGGTCGTGGTGCTCGTGGTCGGCGCGGTCGTGGTGGGCGGGACGACGATCTTGGGCGTGGAGGTCGAGCCGCCGAGCAGCACGATGACGACGACCACCAGGAGGAGGACAAGGACCGTCGCGGCCGCGGCCATGAGCACCCAGCGGCGGCGCCACCACGGCCGGTCGGCGTCGTCGGGGGCGTCAGGGTGGCGCGCCCGTCTCCAGTCGCGGACGGCGTCGAGCCCGCACAGGGCGAGCCCGATGATCGCGATGACTCCAACCCAAGCCACTGTCGGACGCTCCTGTTCCGGCCGGGGAGTCTACGGTCCACCCTCGACGTCGTGTTGACATTCAACTTCGCGCGCCACCGTCGCCAGGTTCTCGTCGTTGCTGGCGGACGCCCCTGAGGTCCGGCTCGGGTCGCGGCGCGGCTACTTGGGTGCGGGCCGTTGCTCCTCGTGGTAGTCGGCTTCGACGTTGACGTTCCACACGTCGTGGTGGGCGCCGAGGATGTTCTCCACGGACAGCATCGCGGTGTACATGGAGTGGTCCTGGTTGTTGTAGCGGTGCATGCCGTTGCGCCCGACCGGATAGACGTTCGGCGCATGTTGTTCGAGCCATTCGGCGAGCTTGGCGACGTTCTCCTTGTAGGCCGCGTCGTACATCGGGTACGCCTTCGGCATCCGGACCACATACCCAGCCTCGACCCGCGTCGGGTCGTCGAGCAGCCCGATCTCGTGGAGCTCCCGCTTTCCCTGCTCGATCAGGTCGGCGTCCGGCTTCGTCCACATGTGGTCACCCTCGTTCACGAAGAACTCGAGCCCGAGGCAGGTTCGCCCATCCTTCACGAGGTACGGCGACCAGCTGCCGAAGTTCTGGATCCGTCCGACCTCGACGGTCGGGTCGTTGATGTAGATCCAGTTGTCGGGGAAGCCGTCTGCTTCGGGCAGCACGAGCGCGACCGTGATGAAGTCGCGGTAGCGGAGCCCGTCGGCCGCGGCCTGGACCTCGGGGGGCACCGGTGGGTCCATCGCGCGGAGCAGCTCCCCGATCGGCATCGACGAGATCACGTGCGTGCACTGATAGCGAGCGGGAACACCCTCGGTCAACGCCGTGGTGGCGACGGCGAACCCGTTCTCGTGCTCGACCTTCGTGACCTTCGAGTCGAACACGATCTTCGCCCCGTTGGCGGTGACGAGCTCGGCGCAGCGCTCCCACATCATCCCCGGGCCGTACTTCGGGTAGTTGAACTCCTCGATCAAGCTCGTGACTTGCTTCGTCTTCGATGCACGACGGCGGATCCGCTCTGGCTTCAGCGCTTCCCAGACGGCACGGAACAGCGACAGGTTCTTGATGCGCTGCGCCCCCCAGTCGGCCTGGATCTCGGTGCACGGCACGCCCCACACCTTCTCGCTCTGGGTCTTGAAGAAGTGGCGGTAGAGACGCCATCCGAACCGCGACGCGACGAATCCCTCGAGCGTGCTCTTGTCCTTCGGCGGGTGGACGCGCACCCACAAGTAGGAGCCGACGCACCGCGCCGCTTCGATCGGGCCGAGGTTCTTCAGTGCGTTCATCGC
>DAIMHT010000201.1:0-1999 GCA_036723155.1 Actinomycetota bacterium | reverse complement strand
TGGTACGCGGCGGTGAGACCGGCCGGTCCCGCGCCGATGATGACGACGTCGAGCCGGCCCGGAGACGTGTCGGAGTCAGTCACGGGTGGTCCAGCCTACCGATGTGGCGTGGCGTCCCTGGATCCGTCAGGGGACCGAGACGCCAAGGAACGCCAGGACCGAGTAGGCGAACAGGCCCGCGGCGGCGAGCCCGAGCACCAGCCGTTCGGAATCGGGCCGATCGGTGATGAATGCGGCGCCCAGGAGGAAGGGCAGGGTGCTGGCGCAGTAGCGCTCGAACGAATCGAGGTTGTGCGCCGAGAGGCCGAGGATGAGCGCGGCCGCCGCGTACGCGGTGTAGGAGCTCGGGAGGCGGCGCGCCACGACGACGAGGAGCCCCGCGAACACCACCGCCCAGAGCACGTGCGCGCCGGGTCCGAACCGTCCGGCGTGGACGAGGTCGCGGACGCCGTGGGCGAGGCTCGTCGTCGGGAACTCGAATCGGCCCCGCAGGTTGGCGCGGTTCTGGACCGTGAGCGGCGCGAACGTGTCACCGAACGCCACACCGGCGTAGGCGAGGAAGGCGGCCGTCCCGACGGCGGGCGCGACCGTCGCGCCCGCGCGCCGTATCCGATCGCGCGGTCGGGCGGTGTTCCAGCCCCGGGCGGCCTCGATGACCGCGGGGACGACGAGGAGGATCCCGACGGGACGGCACAGCCCGGCGAGGATCCCCAATGGGATCGCGACGCCGAAGCGACGGGTCCGGAGCGCGAGCAGCACCCCGGCCGCGAGCGCCATCGCGGTGGCGTCGGCGTAGCCGAGGACGAGCACCGAGAACGGCGGGAACACCGCTCCGAACCACGCGGCGCGGGAAGCGAGGCGGGCGTCGCCGGTCTCGACCAGCGCGAGTCGGTGCAGCAGCGCCGCGAACACCAGCGCCGAGGCGTTGGCGATCACGATGAGCGCCACGTCGTACCGGCCCACGAGGATGGTCCCGAGACCGCGGGTGAGGATCGGGACCAGCGGGAAGAAGCGCAGCGCGGCGCGAGGAAGGCCGGAGTACCCGTGGGTGGCGATCGACCGGTAGAAGGCGGCGTCCCACGCGAAGAGGCCTTGGCCGAGCGCGGCCGGTCGGGGCGCCTTGCCGATCTGGTCGTACGCGAAGCGGCTCACCCCGAGCGCCGCGATGACGATCAGCCGGGCGGTGATCCACGGGACGACCGCGGCCCGCAGGTCGGAGCGGACGAAGCTCGACGCGCGGGCGCGCTGGAGCAGGCGACTCACGCCGAGAAGGTGCTGAGACCCATGTACTCGAAGATCGAGTCGTCTTGGACGACCCGCAGCGTGGTCTTGGGTCGGGCGTGGGCGAGGGCGGCGCCGACGGCCTCGCACTTGCCTTCGACGTGGTTGAAGCCGGTGGCGGACACGTACCAGATGGTGTGGGTGCCGGCCCGGTTCAGCACCGTCTGGGCGAACGCCTGGGGGTTGGCGGCGCGGATGCGGTCGACGTAGTCGACCCAGTTCACGCGGTCGGGGCTGGCGCCGTCAGGGAAGGTGAGCTGGATGAGGCCGGGCACGGCGCCGAGGCGACGGCTGGCGGACGGGCCGATCTGGTCGGGGCAGTAGGCGACGACGTCACCGGGGTGGGCCTCGGCGGCGATGATGTTCGTCGACTGCGCGGCTTGGGTCCGGTTCGTCGTGGCGTTGCGGACCCCTCCGATGAGGCCGAGGAGCGCGACGACGGCGAGGACCCCGGCCTGGACGCGCCGGTCGAGGAAGAGGGTCAGGCCGAGCGCGACGAGCAGCACGAAGAACGGGAACATGACCGACGCGTAGCGGGCGTCGAAGGCGCTGCCGGCCACGGCGGAGACGGTGGTGCCGACGAGGAGCGTCCCGAAGGCGAGGATGGCGTCGCGTCGGGCCCGGGGCTGTGTGCCGAGGTCGAACTCGATCGTGCGCCGGTCGGCTCCCCGGCCGAAGACGGCCAGGACCACGAGGGTGATGAGCGCGAAGACGAGGA
>DAIMHT010000200.1:0-3819 GCA_036723155.1 Actinomycetota bacterium | reverse complement strand
GGCCGGTTCGGGGCCGAGTTCGTCACCGCCGACGCCGACCGAGTCGACCTCGCCGGCTCCCCCTTCGGCGTGTGGGTCGGCGACACCGAGTACCGCGCCACCGCCATGATCATCTCGACCGGCGCCACCGCCCGGATGCTGGGCCTCGACAGCGAGCAGCGCCTCCTCGGGCACGGCGTGTCGACCTGCGCCACCTGCGACGGGTTCTTCTTCCGGGGCAAGCCGCTCGCCGTCGTCGGTGGCGGCGACTCCGCGGTCGAAGAAGCGCTGTTCCTCACCAAGTTCGCCACGCAGGTCACGATCGTCCATCGGCGCGACGAGCTGCGGGCCTCGAAGATCATGGCCGAGCGGGCATTCGCCAACCCGAAGATCGACTTCCGCTGGAACGCGGTCGTCGACGAGGTCCTCGGGAACGGGCGCGTCGAGCTGCTGCGACTCCGGGACACGACGAGCGACGAGGCGTCCGACCTCGAGGTCGGCGGCGTCTTCGTGGCCATCGGTCACGACCCCAACACCGCCCTGTTCCGCGGGCAGCTGGACCTGGACGACGGGGGGTACGTCGTGACCGAAGCCGATTCGACGAGCACCGGCGTCGACGGCGTCTTCGCCGCCGGTGACGTCCAGGACCACGTGTTCCGACAGGCCGTCACCGCCGCGGGCAGCGGCTGCATGGCGGCGATGGAAGCCGAGCGGTGGCTCGCCGCACGCGAGCACGCCAAGCGGTGAGCTCCGCGGCGCGTCCCGATCCGGAATGCCCGTCTCGGAGTGAGCGTTAACCCTCTCAGTAGACTCGTTGGGTACCGCCCAGCGAGCCGTGATCGAAAGGTACTGGCGTGTCCGACCACATTCTGGCGCTCAGCGACTCGACGTTCGACGAGACCATCAGCGGCTCCGAAAAGCCGGTGCTGGTCGACTTCTGGGCCGAGTGGTGTGGGCCCTGCAAGATGCTTGCCCCGGTCCTCGAGGAGATCGCGTCGGAGAGCGGCGACAAGCTCCAGATCGCCAAGCTCAACGTTGACCACAACCCGAATACCGCGATGCGGTACAACGTCATGAGCATCCCGACGCTGCTGGTCTTCAAGCCCGGCGAATCGGCCCAGGAGGCCCGTCGCCTCGTGGGCGCCAAGGGCAAGGCTCAGCTCCTCCAGGAACTTTCCGAGTTCGTCGCCTGAGCCGTCGCGTGCCCGCCCCGCTGCATTCCGGCGGGCACGGCGAGGCCGTGCGCGACCTCCAGCAACGTCTCGTCGCCTTCGGCAGCGACGTCGCGCCTGACGACGCGGGGTCGTTCGGGACCGGGACCGAAGCCGCCGTTCGGGCCTTTCAGGACGCCCGGGGCCTCCGGATCGACGGCGTCGTGGGACGCGAGACCTGGTCGGCGCTCGTCGAGAGCGGCCTCACGCTCGGTGATCGGCTCCTGTACGTCCGGCGCCCGATGCAGCGGGGCGACGACGTGCTCGACCTGCAAGGCCGGCTCAACGCCCTCGGGTTCCACGCCGGGCGCGAAGACGGGATCTTCGGGGACGCGACCCGCGAGGCGCTCAGCGCCTTCCAGCGTGACGCCGGACTTCCCCCCGATGGCATCTGCGGGTCCACCACCGTCGCCGCGCTGCGCCGGGTCGGGACCATGGCCGAAGGGTCGGTGGCGACCGTCCGGGAACGCGAGGCGCTCCGGCGGGCCGAGCGCCACCTCGTCGGACGCAAGGTCTATGTGGCCGCGGCCCCTGGCCTCGCCGTCCTCGGGGAGCAGGTCACCCGGGGGCTCCTCGAGGCCGGCTCGCGGGCGCTGCTCGACACCTCCGGCGCCGACGACTCCCTGCTGGCCAACGGCGCCAACCGCTTCGATGCCGACCTCTTCCTCGGGCTGCGGCTGGGAGACGCGGTCGGGTGCCAGTGCGCGTACTTCGCGTCGGGCCGGTTCCGCTCGGAGGCTGGTCACACCATCGCGCACGCCATCCACGACGAGCTCGCAGGCCGGCTCTCCCGGGACGTCACCGTGTCCGGGAAGGCGTACGCCGCGTTACGCGAAACCCGCATGGCCGCGGTGGTGTGCGACGTCGCTCCCGACGGAGACGTCGACGCCATGAGCCGCCTCGTCGCGAACGTGCACGCCATCGCGCTCGCCATCGTTCGTGGTATCCGCCGAGCGATCGAGGAACGACCGCCGGTCGACGCGTGATCTAGGCGCTGGCGGCGTTCGGCTCGCGCGTGTTCGTCATCCGCCGGTAGATCCGCTCGAGGTCATCCAGCCCCGCGAAGTCGATCGCCAGGGTGCCCTTCCCGCCGGCTCCGAGCCGCATCTTCACGCGCGTCTCGAGATGGTCGCTGAGCAGCTCCTCGAGCTCAAGCAAACCCGGTGGCCGGAGTCGCGCCGCGGCGGCCCGCTTGCCATCGGTGCCCTTGCCGTCGTTGCGCGCCCGGACGGCTTCCTCCACCGCGCGCACCGACAAGTCGTCCTTGATCGCGCGGCGCGCCAGCGCTTCTTGGAACGCGCGGTCGGGCGTCCCGAGCAGCGCGCGTGCGTGACCCATCGAGAGCTGCTCCTCGCGCAGGGCCCGCTGAATCGACGGAGGCAATTGCAGCAGCCGGAGGGTGTTCGTCACCGCGGCGCGGCTCTTCCCCACCGTCGCCGCGACCTGTTCGTGGGTCTTCGAGAAGTCCTCGATCATCTGCTGGTAGGCCGCCGCCTCCTCCAACGGGTTCAGGTCGTCGCGCTGGAGGTTCTCGACCACGGCCTGCTCGAGCGCGAGCCGATCCGCGGTCTCGCGCACGATCGCAGGGATCACCTGCAAGCCGGCGCGTCGCGCCGCCCGCCAGCGCCGTTCCCCGGCGATGAGCTCGAAGCCGTCACCCGCGGGGCGGACCAGGACGGGCTGGAGCAACCCGACCTCGCGGATCGAATCAGCGAGGGCGCCGAGGGCTTCCTCGTCGAACCGGTCCCGCGGTTGGTAGGGGTTTGGGCGAATCGCGGCAATTGGGAGCTCTTGGAGGCCGGGTCCGGTCGCGAGGCCGGCCGCGGCGTGCTCGGCCGCTCCGGACGGGATCAGCGCACCGAGACCCTTACCCAGCCCGCCGGGTCGCGCCATGGCTCACCTCCTTGGCCAGGTCGCGGTAAGCCCGAGCCCCGCGCGAGGTCGAGTCGAACACGATGATGGGCTGCCCGAACGAGGGCGCTTCGGAGAGGCGCACCGTCCGCGGCACGACCGTGCGGTAGACCTTCGGCCCGAAGTACTCGCGGACTTCCGCCTCGACTTGATCGGCGAGCTTCGTGCGCCCGTCGTACATCGTCAGCACGATCCCGCGGACCTCGAGGGCCCGGTTCAGATTCGACTGCACCAGCCCGACGTTGCGGAGCAGCTGACCCAGGCCTTCCAGCGCGTAGTACTCGCACTGGATCGGCACGATGATGTCGTCGGCGGCGGCGAGCCCGTTCAAGGTGAGCAGCCCGAGGGACGGCGGGCAGTCGATCAGGATCAGGTCGTACTGGTCTCGAACCGAATCGATCGCCCGGCGCAAGCGGAGCTCGCGGCTCATCTGCGGCACCAGCTCGATCTCGGCTCCGGCGAGGTCGATCGTGGCGGGCGCGACGAAGAGGTTCTTGACGCTGGTGGGCTCGACGCAGTCCTCCAACGCCAGGTCGTTGAGCAGGACGTCGTAGACCGACCCGTTGACGTCCCTCGGGTTGAGTCCCAGACCCGTCGTCGCGTTGCCCTGGGGGTCAAGGTCGATGATGAGGACCCGAAAGTCGGCCTCGGCGAGCGCCGCGCCCAGGTTCACCGCGGTCGTGGTCTTGCCGACGCCACCCTTTTGGTTCGCGATGGC
>DAIMHT010000199.1:0-3823 GCA_036723155.1 Actinomycetota bacterium | reverse complement strand
AAGCCGCGATCTCGCTCGCGGCCCGGGGCACGATGCGGACGATGACCCTCCAGGCCGTCCCGATCGACGACCTGATCGAGCGACTCAGCTCCGACTAGATGGGGACGCCGCCGGGCGTCAGCGGGCGGACCGGGGCGACCCGGTCACATCCACCACATCGAGCGACCGCGCTTCTCCTCCCGGACTTCGTCGCTGACGAACAGCGACGGCAGGACCGCGCCGTCCGACTTGCGACGAATCCGGTAGCCGGGGTGGGGTTTGTCCGCTTCGGCGACGATGGCGTCGACCTCGAAGCCTCGGGCCCAGCGCCGGTCGAACCGGGACCGAACCTCAACGCGAGTTCCTGGCTGCATGCGTCGATGGTAACGAGCATCAAATGGCTTGGGAAGAGGGCCGCGGTAACGAGCCTGTGAACAGATAGTTTCGCCGTGTGACCTACCCCACGCTCCGGCTCGAGCGCCGCTGCTGGAAGGCCGGGGACCGGGTGGTGGTCGGGATCGACGAAGTGGGCCGGGGCGCCTGGGCGGGCCCGGTGACCGTCGCCGCGGTCGTTCCCGCACCCGAGCACGTGCGAGGTGTCCGCGATTCGAAGATGCTCACGCGAGCCCAGCGCGAGCAGGCCGCCACCGCCGTCCGCGGGTGGGCCGTCGCGATCGGCGTCGGCCACGCCTCATACGAGGAATGCGACGCGCTCGGGATGACCTTGGCGTTGCGCACCGCCGCGAACCGGGCCCTCGCCGAGCTGGCCGAGCAAGGCTACGAGCCGGACCGCATCCTTCTGGACGGCAACCACGACTACCTCCGTCGCGGCGACCGGGTCATCACCGTCGTCAAGGGCGACGCCTCCATCCTCGCGGTCGCGGCCGCGTCCTGCGTCGCGAAGGTCACGCGAGATGCCCTGATGCGCGAGGAGGCGGAGCACTATCCGCCGTACGACTTCGAATCCAACGTCGGGTATCCCGCCCCGATGCACCAGCATGCGCTCCGTGCCTACGGTCCCAGCGCGATCCACCGCCGGTCGTGGATCTTCATGGATGGCCTCTCCTGGCGGGGTGTCCCGCCGCCCCCGGGCCGGCTCTTCGCGTAGGGTCGGTCCCGCCCGACGCGGCAACCTCGTCCCCGGAGGAGTCCATGAGCGTCAACCTTCCTGAAGTCCATGCGCGTGCGGTGCTCGAGACGACCCGGGCGTTCGTCGCCGGGATCGGGCCCGACCAGTGGGCACGGCCCTCCACCTGCGCGGACTGGGACGTCCGGGCGCTCGCGAATCACCTCGTGAGCGGCAACTTCTGGGTCGCCCCCCTCGTCGAGGGTCAGACCATCGAGGAGGTCGGAGACCGCCTGGACGGCGATCTGCTCGGTGCGGATCCGCTCGCCGCCTACGACACCTCGGCCGCGCAGGCCGCCGAGGCCTTCCGCGTCCCCGACGCGCTCGACCGGATGGTCGCGGTGTCGTACGGACCGGTCCCGGGCTCCGTCTACTGCGGACATCGCTTCTTGGATGTCCTCATCCACGGCTGGGACCTCGCGGAGTCGACCGGGCAAGACACCAACCTCCCCGCGGATCTCGTCGAGGCCTGCTGGGAAGTGGTCGCGCCGCAACGCGAGCTGCTCGAAGGAAGCGGGATGTTCGGCACCGAGGTCAATCTGTCAGCCGCCGCCGACCGCCAGTCGCAACTCCTCGCGGTCCTCGGCCGCCACGAGTGACGTTCTAGGCTCGACCGCATGGGCCAGGAGATCACGGTGACCGCGCGACACGGCGCGGCGCCGTCCATCATGATCTTTTCGTGCAACCGTTCGATCACCGGCATGGCGATCGAACGGTACGGGTCCGCCGATGACGCGACCGGCTCCCGCCCCCCTGACGTGCTCGCGCGACGACTCTTCGACCTCGGAGCATGGCGAGTGACGATCTACTCGAGCGCGGTGACGGTCGAAGCTCCGCCCGAGCGTTGGGACGCGCTCGAGCCCAAGATCGAGCACGCCATCCGTCACCTCTTCGGCTACTACGGCGACGAAGCCGGCTGGTCACCCGACGCGCTGCGCGCCATCGGCGTCGAGCCGGTCAAACCTCCCGAGCCTGCCGCGGAGTGACGGAGTCGCTCCGTCGGCTCTGGGACGACCAGGCCCTGGCCTGGGCCGCGTGGGCTCGCGCCCCCGATCACGACACCTTCTGGCACTTCACCCGCTGGCGGCTCTTCGAGATCCTCCCCGAGCCCGGCGTGCTGACCCTCGACCTGGGAGGTGGCGAGGGTCGCCTGGCCCGAGAGCTCACGGCCCGCGGCCATCGAGTGGTCGGCCTCGACAGCTCGGAGACCCTGACGCACCTGGCCGTCACCCACCACGAGGCCGCGCCGGCGGCGGTGGGGGACCTCGCCGCCCTGCCGCTCCCGGCCGACGCCGCCGACCTGGCCGTCGCGTGCATGTCGCTCCACGACGTCGACGACCTCGACGGTGCCACCCGAGAGGCGGCCCGGGTCCTGCGTCCCGGCGGCCGCCTCGTCTTCGCCATCGTTCATCCCATCAACTCCGCGGGCCAGTTCACCAACGACGATCCCGGAGCTCCGTTCGTCATCGACCGTCCCTACCTGTCGGAGTTCCGGTACTCCGATGACCTCGAGCGTGACGGACTCGCGATGACCTTCCACTCGGCGCATCGCCCCCTCGAGGCCTACGCCCGGGCGCTCGACGCCGCCGGCCTCCTGATCGAGACGATCCGAGAGCCGGCATGGGACAGCCCTCCCGACAAGTCACGGTTCACCGGCTGGGACCGCGTCCCGATCTTCTGCTTCATCCGCGCGCTGAAGCGGTAAGCCGAGGCTGTTCCTACACCTTCGGGTCTGCTGGCGTCCCCGCTTCGGCTGGCTCGAGTTTTCGGATCGTGTCACCGAACTCGGTGAGACCGGAGCGGACCACCCTGGTGTTGACGCCGCGTAAGCGCAGCTTGCGTCCGACCTCGGAGTTGACGAACCGGAGCGCGTCCTCGCCGAAGCGTTCCCGGAACTTCTTGCAGCCGAGGTGCGGTGCGTCCGTGACCTCGAGCACCGCGGAGCCGACCCCGAGTCGAGTGCCGGGGGGCAGGTTCGATTCGCTGAGCTCGAAATCGACATAGAGCTGATCACCCGCCAGCTTCCAGCGCTCATCGTCGATCGCCACGAGCGCGGCGACGCGCGCGTTCATCACCGTCACTTGCATCGTCGGATCGGCCAATTGATCCGACGTCCGACGACTCCCGCGACTCCGCCACGTGTCACCGACGAGGCCCTCGGTCAGATCGAGTGCCGCCTTTGTCAGCACCTCACGTTCGGACTCGCCCAACCGCCGAACGATGAGCTTGAGGGGACCCTCGTCGCGCGGCGAACGGAGAATCTCGTCCAAGCCGGCGGTCAGCTCGAGGGCCGTCGCGTGCTCCACCGGCCCATCGTGCTTGACGAGACACCGGCGGAGCGAGCCCTTTCGGCCGCGGCTCCCAGCGCTGTGGTCGGGCCGGTCAGGAACAATCCCCTGGCGGTCGCCGGAGTGATAGGACACTGCGGCCATGGGAGAGATCCGACAACAAATCGACCAAGCCATGATGGACGCGGCCAGCCACGCACGTGGGCCTGCCCAAATGGCCGGCCTCATGGGGTCCATCCAGGGCCTGATCGCAGCCGTGCAGATCCTCGCCGATCGTCTCGACGCGATCCAGGACGGTCTCCGAACGAACTAGGTGCCTGCGGGACTCAGACGAGGGCCGCTCGCTTGGGGCGTTCCGGTTTATGGCAGGTATCGGTCGGGGCGTTCTTGCTCAGTGTGCGTCAAGGTGGTCGGCAAGGATCCGCACCGC
>DAIMHT010000198.1:0-3841 GCA_036723155.1 Actinomycetota bacterium | reverse complement strand
GCCCTGACCACGCTTCGGGCGATCGCCCCCGCGGCGCTGATCGTCGCGGTGGTCGTCGCCCTGAGCGGCCGGGCGTCGACGCTGGCCAGCGTGGGCGCGGTGACGGCGACGCTCGTCGCGGCGGTGCTTGCGTCCGACAGCGAGATCGCGATCGCGGCTGGGAACGCGGTCGCCTACGGCGACGAGCGCCGATACCCGCTGCGCATCCCTCCGGCCTTGTTCCTCGGCCCCCTCCCCGCGGCCCGACTCGTCGCCGTCGGCGGAGCGGCCGTCGGACCCCTGCTCCTGGCCGATGGCCGGGTGCTCTGGGGTTCCGTGGCGTTGCTGCTCGGAATCCCGGTCGCGGCTCTGGCCGTTCGGGCGCTGCATGGACTCTCGCGCCGCTGGCTCGTCCTGGTCCCGGCGGGCGTGGTCGTCGTCGATCCCATGGCGTTGGCCGACAACGTGCTCTTCCCGCGCGAGCACGTCCAGACCCTGCGAGCCTTCGGCGCTGACGAGCCTCCCGACGACGCGCTCGACCTTCGGCTCGGGGCGACGCTCGGGTCGGTCCTGCTCCGGTTCGACGAGCCCGCCGAGCTCACTCGCGCGGTTCGCGCCCGCCGTGGCGGCGACACCGTCGACGCGCCCGGTCTCGTCCTCGCGGTGTCGCGCCGTGAGGAAGCGCTGACGGACGCAGCTCGACGACGGGTCCCGGGTGCGATCCGGGGTGCACCAGGCGGTGCTGTTCCAAACAACCCGCCCCGCTGACAGCCAGGGCCGTCGGTTACGCCGCGAGGCCGCCGCCGACGAGCAGGTCGCCGTCGTAGAACGCCACCACCTGGCCCGGCGCGACCCGGGGGGTCGGGGTGTCCAGATGCACGCACGCGTCGACCAGCCGGCCAGGTATCGGCTCGCCATGGGCGCGAGTCTGGATCGTGAGGAGTCTCTCTCCCGGCGGATCGGCGACGAAGCGCAGCTCCCGCACCGTGATCGCGTCGCGCAGGAGCTCGTCATGAGAGCCGATCGTCACGGCCGCTCGCTGGGCGTCGACGTCGACGACGTAGCGCCGCTCACCGAACGCGAGACCGAGTCCCCGCCGTTGTCCGATGGTGAAGCTCGCGACCCCGTCGTGGTGGCCCATGACGCGTCCACTCGTATCGACGAACGTGCCCCGACGGGGGGCGGTTCGTTCGTTCACGAATCGAGCGCGTTGCCCTCGACCCACGAAGCAGACGTCCATGCTGTCGGGCTTCTGGGCCGTTCGCAGCGCGAGCTCACGGGCGCGGCTCCGAACCTGGGCCTTCGTGAGCTCGCCGATCGGTAGCAACACGGTCGCCAGCGCTTCTTGGCCGAGCATGTACAGGACGTACGACTGGTCCTTCGCCAAGTCCGCCCCTCGTCGCAGCCGATACGTCCCGTCCGGGTCTTGCTGAACCCGCGCGTGGTGACCCGTCGCGACGGCATCGAACCCGAGCGTCCGGGCGCGCTCGACGGCACGACCGAACTTGATCGTCCGGTTGCACTCGACGCAGGGATTCGGCGTCCGTCCCGAGGCGTATGACTCGACATACGGATCGACGACCGAGGTCGTGAAGTCGTCCGTCAGATTGAACACGTAGTGCGGGATCCCGAGCTGGGCTGCGACCCGCCGAGCGTCTTCGACGTCGCCGACGCTGCAACAACCCGAATCGCTCTCCCCGCCCCACAGCCGCAGCGTCGCGCCGGTCACGTCGTGGCCGTCCTCAACCAGCCGCGCCGCCGCGACCGATGAGTCGACGCCGCCGCTCATCAAGACCAGGATGTTCACGCCAGAATTCCCGCGCGCGCTCGCAGGCTGGCGACCGCCTCGGGAATGATCGCCAGGGCCCGGTCGATATCGGCCGGGGTCGACGCGAACCCGAGGCTGAGCCGAATCGAAGCCAGCGCGTCTTCTCGGGGCACGCCCATCGCCGCGAGCACGTGCGACGGCTCGCTGGCGCCCGACGAGCACGACGACCCCGCCGCGGCGTAGACGTCCTGGCGGTCGAGTGCGACGAGCAGCGCCTCAGCCTCCACGCCGCGGAAGCCGACGTGACAGTTCCCCGCCACCTTGTGGGCGGCACTCCCGTTGCTGAACGCGTCAGGCACCGCGAGGAGACCCTCCTGCAGCCGGTCACGGAGCGCGCCAATCCGACGGACCTCGACGTCTCGCTGCTCCGCCGCGGCGCGCATGGCCGCAGCCATCGCCACGACCCCAGCGACGTTCACGGTGCCGGCTCGCAGGCCACGCTCCTGCCCCCCGCCTTCGATGAGGGGCGTCAGGGCCACTCCCTCCCGGACGACCAGCGCGCCCGTGCCCTTGGGGCCACCGAACTTGTGCGCCGAGACCGCGACCAGGTCAGCATCGGCGGCCTGAGCCGCGACATCGAGCCAGGGGACGGCTTGCACCGCGTCGGTGTGCACGGCCGCGTTGGGCGCGCGTTCCCGGATCAGCGCGGCGACGCGGTCGAGCGGCTGGACGGTCCCGACCTCGTTGTTGACGAGCATCACCGAGACGACCGCGGTGTTGTGGTCGAGTGCGGCAGCCAGTGCTTCGAGATCGAC
Source organism: Actinomycetota bacterium (assembly GCA_036723155.1). Lineage (GTDB taxonomy): Bacteria > Actinomycetota > Acidimicrobiia > IMCC26256 > PALSA-555 > PALSA-555. The sequence continues at coordinate 1,279 of DAIMHT010000198.1, read as the reverse complement.
GATCCCGCCCGGATCAACACCGACGACCTTGACCGCGAACCCCTCGCGGGCGAGACGGTCGACCGCGGCGAGAACCCCCTTGTGCTCGATGGCGGTGGTGACGACGCCGTCCTGACCGCGGGCGCCCCGCCGGAATCGAGCGACACCCTCGACGCCCAGGTTGTCGGCCTCGGTGCCGCCGCCGGTGAAGACCACCTCTCCGGGCTCGGCGCCGAGCACGGCGGCGATCGTCTCCCGGGCCTCTTCGAGCGCTGTCTTCGCGGCCTGGGCGGCGCGGTGAATCCCTGACGGGTTGGCGAAGCAACCCGCGAGGTACGGCCCCATGGCGGCGATCGCCTCCGGGCGCATCGGCGTGCTCGCCGCGTGGTCGAGGTACGTCACGCTCACCCGACGAGTCTACGAGCGGCCTCTCACCGCCCCCCGGGGGGTGCCGTCGGTCACAGCGGGGAATGACTGTCACACCCTTTGGGGATACTCCTGGTGTGAGCACGCAACTCCGCCTCGTCGACCCCCCGGCCCGCCGCGGGGCCCGGGCTAAGCACGCCCGGGCGACCTCGCGCCGGGGCCGGCGCACCGCCCGCTGGGACGTGGACTGGCGTCTCGACGCCACGACCCGTCAAGCCGGCCGGGCCGGGGTCGCCGCGGCCCGTGACGCCCTCGTTCGCGCGGCCGACCAGGACCTCCGCCAGGCCAGCTGACCCGATCGGCGTCCCGATCGGCGCCGCCGCGGGCACCCGTTTCCCTCAGGGGCTCGGCTCCGAGCCGTCCCGATCCCCCCGGGCCGCCGTACCGCGTGCCGGTCGGTCGCCCCATCGACGAGACGGCCTCTACCCTCGCTAGCCATGGGTGAGAGCTACCCCAAGCACAGCCGGGCCGAATGGGCCGAGCTGGCCGCCTCCGAGGTGAAGGGCGACCCGGATCAGCTGGTCTGGCCGACCCCCGAAGGCATCCCCGTCAATCCTCTCTACACCGCCGAGGATCTCGAAGGGCTCGAGTTCGTCGACACCATGCCGGGATTCGAGCCGTTCGTCCGGGGGATCCGGGCGACGATGTACGCCAACCGGCCGTGGACGATCCGCCAGTACGCGGGATTCTCGACCGCCGAGGAGTCCAACGCCTTCTACCGGCGGAACCTCGAGGCGGGCCAGATGGGCCTCTCCGTGGCCTTCGACCTCGCAACGCACCGCGGCTACGACAGCGACCATCCCCGCGTCGTCGGCGATGTCGGAAAAGCCGGCGTCGCCATCGACTCCGTCGAAGACATGAAGACCCTGTTCGA
>DAIMHT010000197.1:0-3866 GCA_036723155.1 Actinomycetota bacterium | reverse complement strand
GGTGAGCTGATCCGCGGCCGACTTCGTCTCGTGGCGCGCCTCGAGCCCGCGGTCGACGAGGCCTACCGGCTCCTGGCCACCGACAGCCCTGGGATACGCGCGGCCTACGAGGCGGAATGGAGCGACGGCGACCTCACCACCGAGACCGTCGAGGAACGCCTCCGGGCCGGGCTCGAACGGCACCGCCGTCAAGAGACCGACCGCGGGGTGACGCTCGCCGGCCCTCACCGCGACGAGTGGCGACTCACCATCGCGGACCAGGACAGCCGAACCCACGCGTCGCAAGGCGAGCAACGAACCCTCGCGTTGGCGCTCCGGCTCGCCGCGCACCACGTCCTCGCGGACGTCGTCGGCAGCCAACCCGTGCTCCTGCTCGACGACGTGTTCAGCGAGCTCGACCCTCACCGGGCCCGGGCCCTCGTGGAGTGTCTCCCCGCGACCCAGACACTCGTCACCACCGCCGGCATCGTCCCCGACGGTGTCACGCCGCAAGTGCGCCTGACCGTCGATCACGGTCGTGTCACCGAAGCCACCGCGTCCCGCTCCCGATGATCCGACGCCGCCGAGCGAAACCCGACGACACACCGACATCACTGGCCGACGCCCTGAGCGAGATCGGCGCCGAGCTGGGCCTGCCCGACCCGGGACTCGTCGGCGTGCTGACCGAACATTGGGCCGACGTCGTCGGGGCCTCCATCGCCGGGCACGCCCACCCGCGGGATCTTCGGGACGGCACCCTCACCATCGCGGTGGATGCGCCGCCCTGGGCCACGGAACTCCGATACCTCGAAGCCGACATCTGCGCGCGGTTTCGCGCCATCACGGGCCGCGACGCGATCCAGCGCGTACGCGTCGTCGTCGAGCGGCCTCGCTGAGCCTTCCGGGACGTCAGCGACTCGGCTCCACACAGCCCCTCTGGTAGAATGCACAGTGTCGTTCGGACGTTTTAACCCTGCCCAGCAGCTCCGGCCGCCGGTCGAAACGTCCCCTGGGCGACCTGCTTCTTCCCCCAGCCGGCACCCGGCTTCCATCGTCCCCGAGGTACGCGCGCGTTGACTCGTAAGTCCACCTACACCGCAAAAGACATCACGGTCCTGAAGGGCCTCGAACCGGTCCGGGAACGACCCGGGATGTACATCGGTTCGACGGGCCTGTCCGGTCTGCACCACCTCGTCTACGAGGTCGTCGACAACTCCGTCGACGAAGCCATGGCCGGCGAAGCCGACCGCATCGACGTGACGCTGCTCCCCGATGGCGGCTGTCGCGTCATGGACAACGGGCGCGGCATCCCCGTCGACCCCCATCCCGAGAACCCGAAGAAGTCCGCCGCCGAGATCATCATGACGACCCTGCATGCCGGCGGGAAGTTCGGGGGCGACGGGTACAAGATCTCGGGCGGACTCCACGGTGTCGGCGTCTCGGTCGTCAACGCGCTCTCGATCCGTCTCGACCTCGAGATCTACCGCGACGGCGCCCGCTGGGAGCAGCACTACGCGAAAGGCGGCGTCCCCCAAGGCCGCATCAAGAAGGTCGGCCCGTCGAAGAAGCGGGGCACCGTCGTCACCTTCTGGCCCGACCCCGCGGTCTTCGAGGAGACCGACTTTCGGGCGCAGACCCTCATGGAACGTCTCCGCGAGATGGCGTTCCTCAACAAGGGTCTCGAGATTCGCTTCCGCGACGAGCGGACCGAGCCGGTCGTCGAGCAGAGCTTCAAGTTCAACGGCGGGATCGTCGACTTCGTCAAGCACCTCAACACCTCGAAAGACCCACTGTTCAAGCGGGTGATCTCCTACGAAGAGCGGGGCCCGGACTCCGAGATCGAAGTCGCGATGCAGTGGAACACCGGCTTCTACGAGGGGATCCACTCGTTCGCGAACAACATCGCGACCACCGAAGGCGGCATGCACGAAGAGGGGTTCAAGAAGGCACTCACCAACGTGCTGAACAAGTACGGCAAAGGCAAGGGCCTGCTCAAGGACAAGGAAGCCAACCTTCTCGGCGAAGACATCCGGGAAGGCTTGACCGCCATCGTCTCGGTCAAGCTCCGCTTACCCCAGTTCGAGGGACAGACCAAGGCCAAGCTCGGCAACACCGAGATGCGCTCCGCGGTCGAACGGGCCACGAACGACAAGCTGGCGGAGTGGCTCGAGGAACATCCGAGCGAGGGACGCCTGACCGTCAACAAGGCGATCCAGGCGTCTCGGGCGCGCGTCGCGGCGCGCCAAGCCCGAGACCTGACCCGACGCAAGTCGCTCCTCGAATCCGCGGCGATGCCCGGCAAGCTCGCCGACTGCGCGTCGAAAGACCCCGCGGAGTCCGAGCTGTTCATCGTCGAGGGTGACAGCGCCGGCGGGTCCGCCAAGCGGGCCCGCGACCCCCGCTTCCAGGCGATCCTCCCCATCAGGGGCAAGATCCTCAACGTCGAGCGGTCCCGCATCGATCGGATGCTCAAGAACGAGGAGATCCAGACCCTCATCCAGGCGATCGGCGCCGGCGTCGGCGAGGACTTCGCCGGCGCGAAGGCCCGCTACCACAAGATCATCGTGCTCGCCGACGCCGACGTCGACGGTGCGCACATCCGGACCCTGCTGCTCACCTTCTTCTACCGCCAGCTCGTCGAGCTGGTCCGATACGGCTGCATCTACATCGCGCAACCACCGCTGTACCGCGCCGACATCGGCAAGGAACGCCACTACCTCAAGGACGAAGCCGCGCTCCGCGCGTTCGAGGCCGAGCACGGAGGGAAGAAGATCGACATCAACCGCTTCAAGGGGCTCGGCGAGATGGACTGGGAAGAGCTCGGCGAGACCACCATGAGCCCGTCCACCCGCACGCTCCTGCGGATCTCGGTCGAAGACGCGGCGATCGCCGACGAGATCTTCTCGACCCTGATGGGCGACGACGTCGAGACCCGCCGCCGGTTCATCCAGGACAACGCGAAGGACGTGCGGTTCATCGATGCCTGACGGCGACGGCATCCAAGACACGCTCGGCACCGTCGAGCTGGTCGAGATCCAAGAGGAGATGGAACGCTCCTTCTTGGACTACGCGATGTCGGTCATCACCGCGCGCGCGTTGCCGGACGCCCGCGACGGGCTGAAGCCGGTGCATCGGCGGATCCTGTACGGGATGTACGACCTGGGGCTGCGCCCGGACCGCAAGCACCAGAAGTCCGCGCAAGCCGTCGGCGAGGTGATGGGCAAGTACCACCCCCACGGCGACACCGCCATCTACGACGCGTTGGCGCGCATGGCCCAGGAGTTCTCCCTGCGGTACCCGCTCATCGACGGGCACGGAAACTTCGGGTCACCGGACCCCAACGACCGCCCCGCGGCGCAGCGGTACACCGAAGCGAGACTCGGGCCGCTCGCGATGGAGCTCATCGGCGAGATCGACGAGGACACCGTCACGTTCTCCGCCACCTACGACGGCCAACGCGAAGAGCCCGACGTCCTCCCGGCGCGGTTCCCGAACCTCCTCGTCAACGGTGTGGGCGGCATCGCGGTCGGGATGGCAACCAACATCCCGCCGCACAACCTCCGCGAAGTCATCGACGCCGCGATCTACGTCCTCGATCACCCCGACGCCCGCACTTCGGACCTGATGAAGATCGTCAAGGGCCCCGACTTCCCGACCGGCGCGTTCATCCTCGGCAAGCAGGGGATTAAGGACGCCTACACGACCGGTCGCGGGTCGATCAAGATGCGCGCCGTCGCCGAGATCGAAGAGGGCCGCCGCGGCGAGCAGCGCATCGTGGTCACCAACGTCCCGTACCAGACCTCGGTGGAAGTCATCGGCCAGAAGATCGCCGAGCTCGTCAACGACCGCAAGATCGAAGGGATCCGCGACGTCCGCAACGAGTCGGC
>DAIMHT010000196.1:1917-3877 GCA_036723155.1 Actinomycetota bacterium | reverse complement strand
CGGTGCAGGGCCACTACGCCGAGCACGACGAGTACTCGAGCCCGGAGAAGGTCCGCGAGTTCGAAGCCGAGCTGCGGGGTCTCGGGAAGCAGGTCGAGTTCTTCATCTACCCCGGGACCGAGCACGCGTTCTGCAACCACCATCGACCCGAGGTGTACAACGAGCAGGCCGCCACCGAGGCGTGGTTGCGCACCGTGGAGTTCTTCCGCACGTACGTGAAGTAGCCCGCCCGGTTCAGCCGAGGCCGATGGCGCGCAGCATCGACGGCGGCATCTCGTCCTGCCCCGAGGCGAGCAGCGCGGCCCGTTCGATGTTGATCGGGTCCCGCTCGGCCCGGTCGAGCCACTGGTCCCACGGGCCCGACGGGATCTCGCCGATCACGCAGTGGCGCAGGTAGGCCTGCAGGTCGCGGGCCTCGCGTTCCCCACCGACCGGCCCGTGGCCGGGAACGATGGTGTCGGCGAGCTCGATCACGGCGTCGAGCATGTCGGCCCACACCGCCGGGTCGCCCTGGAACGCCAGGGGTGTCACCCCGAAGAAGCACAGGTCCCCGGCGAAGCACACGTCGGCGTCGGCGACGAGCACGATCAGGTCCCCCGGGGTGTGCCCCGACGCGGGGAGGACCTCGACCCGCGCGGAGAGGTTCGCGGCGCCGGTGACCTCATGGGTGACGGGCCGGGTGCCGAGCTCGGCCAAGTCGTCGAACTCGGCGTCGAACGCCGGCATGAACGCCTTGTACGAGTCGAGGGGCATCGACTGGTCGAGCAACGCGCTCGTCGCGGTCGTCGCGTAGATCGCCGCGGCGGGAAACGCCTTCGTGCCGCCGACATGATCGATGTGGGCGTGGGTGAGCACGACGCGCCGCACCGGCAGCTCGAGGGCGTGCACCGCGGCGGCGAATGGCTCCCACTGGGATCGGACCATCAGCGTGTCGATGACCGTGATCCCGTCGTCGTCGACGACGACGCCGGCGTTGCTCACCCCGGTCTCCCCACCGGGCTGGAGCCACGCGTACACGCCGTCAGCCAGCTGGTGCAGCGTCGACGTCGGCACGGCTTGCGCCACGGAACGAGGGTACCGGTACGGTGGTGGCCATGTCGGAGCGCTCCCGCAACCTGCCTCGCCGGTCGTGTCTGTCGGTTCCCGGGTCGAGCCCCAAGATGCTCGGCAAAGCACCCGGGCTCGGCGCCGACATGGTGTTCCTCGACCTCGAGGACTCCGTCGCGCCCCTCGAGAAGGAAGCGGCGCGCGACAACGTCGTGAAGGCGATCAACGAGCAGGACTGGGGCGACACCGTCCTGTGCGTGCGGGTCAACGACTGGGACACCAAGTGGACGTACCGCGACGTCATCCACGTGGTCGAGAACGCCTCCGAGCGCCTCGACGAGCTGATGCTCCCGAAGGTCCAGTCGGCCGCCGACGTGCAGGCCCTCGACCGACTCCTCACCCAGATCGAGGAGACGACGGGCCGGGAGAGCACTATCGGCATCGAACCTCAGATCGAGACCGCGCAGGGCCTGATCAACGTCGAGGAGATCTGCGCCGCGTCGCCCCGCCTGGAGACCATCGTGTTCGGTCCCGCCGACTTCGCGGCATCGACCGAGATGCCGGTCCTCACCGGCGGGGTCCAGATCCCCGAGTATCCCGGCGACCACTTCCACTACGTGTTCGCCAAGATCCTGATGGCCGGACGGGCCAACGGGCTCCAGGTCATCGACGGCCCGTACCTCAAGATCCGCGACCTCGACGGACTGCGTGACTACGCGATGCGGACTCGCATCCTCGGCTACGACGGCAAGTGGGCCTTGAACCCGGACCAGGTGCCGGTCATCAACGACGTCTACACCCCGACCCAGGAGCAGTACGACCACGCGTGGGATCTGCTCGAGGCGTACGCGAAGGCGACGACCGAAGGTGACCGCCGCGGCGCGGTCATGTTCGGCGACGAGATGATCGACGA
>DAIMHT010000196.1:0-1817 GCA_036723155.1 Actinomycetota bacterium | reverse complement strand
CCGGACGAGGAGGAGGCCGCCGCGGTGGCGCTCTGGCCGCCGGTCCAGCTCCGCCGACGCGGCGGCGGGCGCTCCCAGGCCTGACCGCCTCGGTCGGCCCCCCGCCGAGTCCGGCGGTACCGTGGGGTCGTGGAGGTCGTCCTCGGTGTGGCGGCGGTGCTGACGGTCCTTGGCTTCGCGTCGCGGTGGGTACGCCGCCGACCCGGGGTGCCGCTCTCGTGGCAGACGTCGCAGAGCCACGCCGCGAGCCTGCACCGCCGGATGCACCGATGTCTCGACCGCACCCGCCGCACCGTCGCGCTGGCGCGGCGCCGCGGGGTCGCGACCGCGCACTACGAAGGGCTCTGCGACGAGCTCACCACGACCGCGCGGGCGCTTGACGACCAGCTCGTCCTCGCCGCGAAGCTGCCGTTCACCGCGCGCCACAAGGCGCTGTTGGCGTTGCGGTACCGGATCGTCGAGCTCGAGAGCGTCGCCGACCGCATCGGCCGCACCGCGCTCGAAGCGGCGTCACCGCTCGTGAGCAGCGTCGACGACTCGTTGCGCGACATCAAGCAGCGACTCGACCTGCACGTCGAGGCCCGCGACGAGCTGCGCGAGCTCGGCCTCTAACGAGTCGACGAGGTCGACGCCAGCGCCCGCTCCGCGAGCCGAGGCGCGATGACGCGAAGGCACAGCGTCTCGTCGGCCCCCTCGAAGATCGACAGGACCCGCGCGTCGACGAAGTAACGAGAGACCGCGAACTCCTCCGCGTACCCCATGCCGCCGTGGAGCTGCATCGCCTCGCGCGTCACCCACTCCGCGGCGCGGCACACGTACGCCTTGACCATCGACGCGCCCAGCGTCCCCTCCCCGCGTCCCATCTGTCCGGCGACGTCGTAGGAGAACTGCCGTCCGGCTTGGATGAGCGCGGCCATCCGGGCCAGCTTCGCTCGGCTCAGCTGGTAGTCGAAGACCGCCTTCCCGAACACCTGCCGGTCCTGGGCGTACGCGAGGCCGGCGTCGAACGCCGCTTGCATCAACCCGACGGCGCGGGCCGCGGTCTGCAGCCGCCCGTTCTCGAACCCTTCCATCTGGAGGTAGAAGCCTTTCCCGAGCCCGTCGGGCCCGCCCACGAGGTTCTCGGCGGGCACGAACCAGTCGTCGAACGCCACCTCGTAGGAGTGCATGCCCCGGTAGCCGATGGTGTCGATGGCTCGCCCTTCCATCTTCCCGCCCCCGCCGGGCGTGTCGGCGGGCTGGGTGAACGCGAACGCATGGCCGGGGGCCGGGTCCTTGTCGACCACGAAGAGGGACAGGCCCCGGTGGCCGGAGGCGCGGTCGGGGTCGGTGCGGGCGAGCAGCATGAGGATGTTGGCCCGCCCCGCGAGCGTCGCCCACGTCTTGACGCCGTTGATCCGGTAGCCACCGTCCACGGCGGTGGCGCCGGTCGTGAGGCTCGCGACATCCGAGCCGTAATCGGGTTCGGTGACCATGACGCCGACCATCAGCTCGCCGGTCGCGATCCGGGGTAGCCACCGCTGCTTCTGCTCCTCGGTGCCGCCCTTGACCAACGCCCGGGTCAGGATCTCGGGCCGGGTGATGAGCGAGCCGCCGACCCCGAGCGATCCCCACGACAGCTCCTCGGTCGCGACGACCATGCCGAGGTAGTCGTGGGGGCCGCCGACGGCGAAGCCCCCGTACTCCTCGGGGACGGAGAGCCCGAACCCGCCGAGCTCGGCGAGCCCGCTGATGAGGTCCTCGGGGATGTCGGTGTTCGCCCGGTGCACGTGCTCGGCGACGGGGCGGATCCGATCGGACGCGAACCGGTGAAAGGT
>DAIMHT010000195.1:2337-3881 GCA_036723155.1 Actinomycetota bacterium | reverse complement strand
GGCCGTCATAAGTCGGTCACGCGGCGCGGCGGAGACATCGTGGACGCCCGGACTCCCACCACCAGTGGACCCGCTATCAAAGGGGCCCCGTCGGAGATGCGAGGTCTGGCGCGGCGCTCCGCTTAGCGCCGGCCGCCCGTTCGGTGCCGCTCGATGGCAGCGGCATAGGCATCTTCGAATTGGGGCACCAGCCCGGCCCAGGAGAGGCTCTCTCGAGCGTGGGCGAGCGCGTTCGCTCCGCGGCGACGGAGCTCGGCTGGCCGGTTGACCGCCTCCACCAACCCGTCGGCGAGCGAGTCGACGTCATCGGGCGCCACGAGCCAACCCGTCGGGCGCGCAGGGTCGAGGTTGATCATCGACGGAAAGCCGCCACTTTTGGTCGCGATCACCGGCAGGCCGACAGCCATCGCCTCCAGCGGCGCCTGGGGATAGGAATCGTCGACCGACGCCATGACGAGCGCGTCGCAAGCCGCCAGCCCTTGCGGCAGGTCGTCGTGGCCTCGCCAGCCGGCGAAGAAGACGCTGTCGACGCCGATCTCGGACGCAACCGTGACTGGATGCTCGTCCTCCCACTCGCCGGGACTCCCACCCCACACCACCAGCGATCCCGGTCGCTCGAATCGTGCGCGGGCCTGCGCGAACGCCCGGATCAGCAGGGGAACCCGCTTCCAGGCCACGAACCGGCCGACGAAGATCAACACCGTCGTGTCGCCGTCCGGCCCGAGGAGACGATCGAGGTCGCCCTCACGGTAGGCAACCGTCCCCGGCGCCCCGCCCTCGTCCCAGCCCTGAGGGTCCTCGACCAGCCAGCGCCGGAAACTCGCTCGCCGCTCCGCACGTGTGATCGCCCTGGGTCGGAAGCGGTCAATGTCGACACCGTTGGGGATGGTCGAGATCCGCTCGGGCTCGACGTCGAGGAGTTCGATGGCCGCTGCCCGCACCGGCGCAGACACCGCCACCAAATGGTCCACGGCAGCCGCCTGCGCTCGAAGGTGTGCCGCCCAGAACTCGCCGTGTCGCCATTGGCTCCACCGGGTGCTGCGAGCCAGCTCGGCCTGCGGGCCGTCGAGCGTGCCGATGTTGCTCCGGCCCTCGGCCACCACCTCGGGCATGTCCGCCAGCGTGGTGCCCAGCGCCGCAGCGACGGCGGCTCGTGCCTCGATCGCCTCGATAAGCCTCAGCTCAGTCCCGTGGAGATGTGCGAGCACCGGGACGCTCGGCCAGCGGCGGGCGACCGCATCGTGCTGCGGGGTCAAATGGTGGAGGTGCAGAACGTCGGCCCCCTCGGCATGCGCACCAGCGAACGGCACCTCCCAGACCGACGAAAGATGGTCAGCGAATCCCGGCGCGACCGACGACAGCACAACGTCAGGTGTGTCGACCCGGTCCTCGTAGGAGGGCTGCATCGGCAACAGTGCGGCGATCGCACTGCCGCCCGCCCGGAAGGCGTCCCGCGCGTCCGTGTAGTCGACCTCGTGCACCTCGGCGCCGGCGAAGAACGTCGCAGCATGGGTCTCCGCCCCCGGGAGATCAAGGGATCCGCA
>DAIMHT010000195.1:0-2237 GCA_036723155.1 Actinomycetota bacterium | reverse complement strand
GTTCGCTGCTCTGAGTCAGCCAGGCTGGACCATCAGCAGCGCGTTGCCATCGGGGTCGCGGAACCAGAACATGGGCGGCACCGGACCGGCGAGCTCAACAGCGCCGATTCGAATACGGGCGGGCGCGCCCACGCGCGCGACCTCGGCGTCGACGTCAACGCCGATGGACCGCAGTTGGGGCGTGCGTCGCGTCGATATCGTCAGTATTCAGGATGATGCCGGTCGTTATCCGGGTCGCGTCCCCGGGCCGAGGCGGCACGAGGGCGATACCCGCGTTCCCGCTCGGCGGGTAGATCTCGACCCAGCGGTAGCCGTCGCCCCACGGAAAGTCCGAGCGCTTCTCAAATCCGAGCGCGGTGTAACACGCGACCGACCGGTCCTGATCGGTCGATGGCATCATCACGAGTTGGATCTGGCTGATCCGGGTCGGCATCGTGCTCATTCCGCTCTCGTCGCCTGGTGGCCACGTCAATTACTAGGACTCCGATCAGCGCAAGAACTCATCGGCGAGTCGACTTCGCCGACATGGTCCCCGAGAACGGCACTCCCCGTTCCTCGTAACCCCGTCGAGTGCGAACGCTTCGGGGTCTAAAAGGGGTCGATCTCGATCTCGGTGGCCTTGGTGCTCACCCAGGCGCGGGTACCAGGTCTGATGGCGAGTTCGTCGAGGGCGCGTTGGGTGATCTCGGCGGTGACGCTGATGGGGCCGCCGAGGGTGACTCGGGCGCGTGGGCCTTCGTGGTCGACATCGGTGACGGTTGCCTGCCAGGTGTTGCGGGGGCTGCCGCGGGGTTGGTCGCGGTGGAGAGCGACGGCTTCGGGTCGGATGGTGGCGAAGACGTCTCCGGTGATGTTGTGGTCGTTGACAACGGTGAGGGTTGCGCCGGCGTCGAGGCTCACGTGGTCGCCGGTGATGTTGCCGCGGTAGAGGTTGACGCCGATGAGGTTGGCGGCGTACTCGCTGCGCGGGCGGGCTCGGAGCTCAGGCAAGGTGCCAGCTTGGGTGATGTGGCCGTGTTCGAGGACGATGACACGGTCGGCGAGCGTCATGGCGTCGATGGGATCATGCGTGACGAGGACGCGTGGGCCGGAGAAGGCGTCGAGGTGGCGTCGTAGGTCGCGGCGGACGTCGATGCGGGTGGTGGCGTCGAGCGCGGCGAGCGGTTCGTCGAGGAGCAGCAGTCGGGGTGACCCGGCGAGCGCGCGTGCCAACGCGACGCGTTGGGCCTGTCCACCCGAGAGCTGGCGGGGTCGAGCGTCCGCATGTTCGGCCAGACCCATGCGCTCGAGCCAGGCGCGGGCTTGGCGTCGAGCCTCGCCTCGCCGGACGTGGTGGGCCCGCAGCCCGAATGCGACGTTGTCAAGGGCGCTGAGGTGGGGGAAGAGCACGTGGTCTTGGAACACGACTCCGATCGGCCTTCGCTCCGGCGGCACCCAGATGTTGCGCGCGGGGTCATCGAGGCCGTCGTCGTCGAGGGTGATGTGGCCGCGGTCGATAGCGAGGAGCCCGGCGAGCGTGCCAAGCAGGGTGGTCTTGCCCGCCCCGTTCGGGCCCAGGAGCACAACGGTCTCGCCGGGTTCGGCGCGGATGATGACGGAGAGGTCGAGGGCGCCCCGCTGGAGATCGAGGTCGGCGTCGAGGCTCACGCGAAGAACCAGCGGTCGCGGAGCGCGACCAGCACCGCGATCGAGATCGCCACGAGCACCAGGCTCAACGCGACCGCGGTCGCCGGGTCGTGCTCGAACGCAATGAAGATGGCGAGCGGCATGGTCTGGGTCTTGCCTTGCAGGTTGCCGGCGAAGGTGATGGTGGCACCGAACTCGCCGAGGGCCCGGGCCCAGCTGAGCGCGGCACCGGCGAGCAGCGACGGCGCGATCAGCGGCAGCGTGACACGCCGAAACACCGTCCAGCGGCCGGCACCGAGGGTGCTGGCGGCGTCTTCGTAGCGACGGTCGATGCCGCGCAGCGCCGCTTCAACGGTGATGATCAGGAAGGGCATGGCGACGAAGGTCTCGGCGACGATGGTGCCGAGGGTGGTGAACGGCAGCCGGACCCCGAACCAGCGGTCGAGATACTGGCCGAGCAAGCCTCGAGGCCCGATGGCGAAGAAGAGCGCGATCCCGCCCACCACGGGCGGCAGGACCATCGGCAAGAGGACCAGGGCTCGGGTGAGACGCCGGCCCGGGAAGTCCGTCCGAGCCAAGACCCATGCCAGTGGGATCCCAAAGATCGCGGA
>DAIMHT010000194.1:0-3896 GCA_036723155.1 Actinomycetota bacterium | reverse complement strand
CGGACCGAACACCGCACCGCACTCGAGGGTGATCAACGTCCCGGCGGGGCAGGGGCGGTCACCGACGGCGAGGTCACCCTCCATCACGTAGACCAGGTTGTCGCTGCGATGACCGTGCCGCTCGATGATCATCCCCGGGTCGTAGCGGGTCAGGGCCACCATCCGCTGTGGGGTCCACTCGAGGACTTTCTGGTGGACCGACACCCGCCGGTCACCGTGTTGCTGCGCGACGACCTCGTTCGACGGGACGTCGTCGATGTGCGCGAAGGCGAGGCGGGGGCCGTCCGGGGTCTCGCGGTGCTCGTCCACGACCCGGAGCGTAGGCGGGCTGGTGGAACGTGTTCTCGTAATCGTGCGACTATGGCGCCCTCGTGGAGCTCGAAGGCACAGTCGCCGTCGTCACCGGAGCGGGGTCAGGGATCGGACGGGCCACCGCAGTGGCGTTCGCGCGCGCCGGCAGCACGGTCGTCGCCGCCGACATCGACGAGGCCACGGCCTCCGAGACGGTCGGGCTGATCCACGACCTCGGAGGCCGCGCGTCGGCCGTCCGCACCGACGTCACCGAGCCCCGGTCGCTCGAGGCCATGTTCGCCGCCGGCGAGGCCGCGTACGGCGGCGTCGACATCGTGTTCAACAACGCGGGGCTGGTCTGCGGCGAGCCGCTCTGGCCTGACATCACCCCCGAGACGCTGCTGCGGGTGATGGCCGTCAACCTGGGCGGCGTCGTGGTGGGCACGCGCCTCGCGGTTCCCGTGCTGCGCCGCCGGGGTGGGGGTGCCATCGTCAACACCGCGTCGATGGCGGCCCTGTTCCCCCTCACCGCGGATCCGATCTACTCCGCGACGAAGGCCGGGGTCGCGATGTTCACCCGAGCGTGCGCCCCGCTGGCCGAGGAGGGCATCCGGGTCAACGCGGTGCTGCCCGGCCTCGTCGACACGCCGCTGTTGCCGAAGTCGGGCGACGGGGAGCGGTGGGCCGATTGGGCCACGGCCGCAGAGACCGTCATGGGTCTCCTCGCACCCGACGACGTCGCCGCCGCGGTGCTCGACCTGGTTCGTGACGACGGAGCCGTGGCGCAGGAGCGGATCGTCGGGGGACTGCCCGCAGTCCCGGATGGCGCCGCGTGATGGTTGTCGACGGCGAGACCCTCACCCCCAACCAGGCGGCGCGCCGCGACCGGGTGCTCGACGCGGCGATGAGCCTCGCCGCCGAAGGCGGCTACGACGCGGTGCAGATGCGTGACGTCGCGACCCGGGCCCAGGTCGCGCTGGGCACCATCTACCGCTACTTCAGCTCCAAAGACCATCTCCTGGCGGCCTGCCAGCTGGAGCTGTGGCGAGACCTCGCAGACCGGTTCAAACGCCGGCCGCCGCCCGGAACGACCGCCGCCGACCGCGTCGTGGAGCTCCTCGAGCGGGCCATGCAAGCCGCCGAGCACGAGCCCCGCCGCACCGCGGCCCTCGTCACCGCCTCGGCGTCGCCCGACCCCGCGGTCCGGGACTGCCAGATCGAGCTGATGGCCACCATGGACGGTGTCCTCGCCGGCGCCATGGGCGATCTCGACCCCGCGGTCAAGGCCCGCGCCTCCCGCACGCTGCGGATGGTGTGGTTCGGGTGGCTCGTCGGCTGGGTCAACGGCTGGAATGACACCGCCACCGTCAACCAGGAGCTCGAGTCCGCCACCCGGCTCCTCCTCGACGGCCGCTGACCACCGGCCCCATTTGTGGGCCGGAAATGGAACGTGTTTTACTCCGGCGGTGCCTGACCAGCGGATGACCACGCACACCATCGAGTTTCCGTACACCCGGACCCTGGGGCCGGTGCTCGGCCCGTTCCTCACCGGACTGCGCAACGCGACGATCCTCGGGGCCCGCACCGGCGCCGGCCGGGTCCTGGTCCCACCGTTGGAATGGGATCCCGCCACCGGCGAGCCCCTCGAACCCGACCTGGTCGAGGTCGGCCCCGGGGGCGTCGTCGAGACCTGGGCCTGGGTGACCGAGCCCGGACGCAAGCATCCGCTCGATCATCCGTTCGCGTTCGCGCTCGTCCGTCTGGACGGCGCCGACACCGGACTGCTCCACGCCGTCGACGCCGGATCCATGGACCGGATGCGGACGGGGATGCGCGTCGTCGCCCGCTGGAAGGACGAGCGGGCCGGCCACATCACCGACCTGGTCTTCGTGCCCGAGGAGTCGACATGAGCGACCCCAAAGCGGAGCCGCCCGACGACGGCACCGTCCGGATGATGGACTACTTCATGGAGCTCGAGTACCACGAGCCGCTCTGCCCGGTGGTGAGCCGCTACGCCGACGAGCTCCTCCAGGGACGGATCATCGCCCACAAGTGCCCCAGCTGCGGCCTCGTCTACGCGCCGCCGCGCGGGTACTGCCCGATCTGCGTGGTCGAGACCACCGACAAGGACGAGGTCGTGCTGTCCGATCGGGGCGTGATCACCAACTACACCGTCGTCACCCCCGTCCAGTACTACGGCCAGCACGAGACCGAGCCGTTCGTGCGCGCCTCGATCCTCCTCGACGGTGTCGGCGGCATGATGAACCTCCAAGACGTCATCGACATCCCCGTCGCTGACGTCCACGTCGGTCAGCGCGTCGAGGCGGTCTGGAAGCCCGAAGGCGAGCGCAGCATCGACGACGTCTCAAACCGCAGCTGGGGCGGCGCCGAGGGTTGCATCGTCGGCTGGCGACCCACGGGCGAGCCCGATGTCCCCGCCGACCAGCTCCAAGGCCGGGCGTTCTGACCGTGGAAGACATCGCGATCATCGGCTACGCCCAGTCTCCGAGCTGGCGCCAATCCCAGGCCACCGAACCCCAGTTCCTGTTCCCGGTGATCAGCGACGCCATCGAACGGGCGGGGATCGACCGGCGTGAGATCGGCTTCACCTGCGCGGGGAGCTGCGACTACCTGTCGGGGCAGACGTTCGCGTTCGTGTCGAACCTCGAGGCCGTCGGCGCCTGGCCGCCGATCTCCGAATCGCACGTCGAGATGGACGGCGCCTGGGCGCTCTACGAGGCGTGGGTGCGACTGCAGCACGGCGACCTCGACCTGGCGCTGGCGTTCGGGTCGGGCAAGTCCTCGCCCGGCAACCCGGCCGAGATCTACCCGCTCCAGATGGACCCGTACACGATCACGCCCCTCGGCGCCGACCCGGTCTCCCTCGCCGCGCTCCAGGCCCGCGCCATGCTCGACAAGGGGACCCTCACCGAACGGGAGATGGCCGAGACCGCCGCCCGCAGCCGGGCCAGCGCCGCCGGGAACCCGTACGCGCAGGTCTCGGGGCCGAGCGACGTCGACGCGCTGCTCCGCGAGCCGTACCTGACCGCACCGCTCCGCCGCCACGACCTGCCACCGATCTCGGACGGGGCCTGCGCCGTCATCCTCGCGACGGCCGACAAGGCCCGGGCGGTCTGCGAGCGGCCGGTGTGGATCCGCGGCATCGACCATCGCGTCGAGCCGCATCAGCCGGGCATGCGTGACCTCACCGAATCGCTGTCCACCCGCCAGGCCGGCACCCACGCCGGCGTCGGGGACAAACCCGTCGAGGTCGCCGAGCTCTGCGCCACGTTCTCGCATCAAGAGAAGCTGCTGCGCGAGGCCCTCGGCCTCGGCGACGAGGTGGACGTCAACCCGTCCGGGGGCGCGCTCGCCGCGAACCCGGTCATGGCGGTCGGCCTCGCCCGCTTCGCCGAGGCCGCGCGCGCCATCTCCGAGCGGGGAGCCCAGCGGGCCGTGGCGCACGCCACATCGGGACAATGTCTCCAGCACAATCTGGTGTGCGTGCTGGAGGGAGAGTGACGCCATGAGCCGCCCCGCCGCCATCGTCGGCATCGGACAGACCAAGCACAAGAAGCGACGCGATGACGTGTCGCTGCCCGGAC
>DAIMHT010000193.1:0-3925 GCA_036723155.1 Actinomycetota bacterium | reverse complement strand
GTGAGACCCGCTACGAGAACCCGGCTCGGCGGTGGCTGGGGGTGTTGGCGCCGGTCCTCGGCGAGCACCCGACCGCGTTCGCGTATCTGCTGGCGGCGTTGGAACGGGTCGTCGCCGCGCCCCTCGAGGTGGCGTTGCTCGGTGACGGGCCCGCGCTGGCCGCGTTGCGGCGCGAGGTGCTGGGTCGGCTGCTCCCCGACGCGGTGACGCTCAGCGCCGCCCCCGGCGATGGCACCGACCGGTCCCCGCTCCTCGCGGGTCGTTCGACCGTCGACGGGCAGGCCGCGGCGTACGTGTGTGAGCGGTACGCGTGCCGGGCGCCGGTGACCTCCCCCGAGGCGTTACGAGCCGAGCTCGACGCCGCGGTGCGCGCCTCCCGGCCCGGGGAACACGCGAACCGACCGGGTTAGCGGCGGCGGCCGAGCTCCCCGGCGAGGGCCTCGGCCATCGCCCAGCCGTACGCGATGACCGCCTCGCCCTTCTCGGGGCGGACGGTGCCGACGAGGTCCGCGGCGGCCTTGCCGCCCAGCTTCACGTGGCGGGAGTCGAGCACCGACTCGGATTTGCCGTTCGCCTTGAGCCGGAACTTGCGGTCGTCGTAGCGGGCGTCGCACCCGAACCGTCGGGCCAGGCGCCGGCCCCAGGCCCGCTCCTCGCCGTTCGGGGTGTACTTCGGGCGGGGACAGACATCGGCGAGGCCGACCAGCAGGGCGTAGGCGGCGGGTTGGGCGATCCGGCCCGCGACGAGGACGTCCTCGTCGGGGAAGGAGATCGCGGCCCGGCGGTACAGCTCCCCCACGAGCCCCTCGAGGGTGGGGCGGGCGGTGCGGCCCTTCTTGGTCGCCCCCAAGCCCCACAGGATGCACGGGGTGCCGCCGATGCGCTCCAGGGAGCCGAACAGGAAGCCGTGGACGTAGTTGTCCTCGGTGCAGATCGCGACGAGGGGGAACTGCTCCACGTGGCGGTCGAGGAGCTCGTCGCCGATCGGGAGACCGATCCCAGCAACGAACTGGCCGAGCTCATCGAGCTCGGCCGGCTTCAGGGACACAGAATCGCGGGATTCGACGCTCATGGGTTCCCTATTCTGCCCGACCGACCCCAGAAACGGCCAGTCGACTTCCGGACCCGGTTTTACTGGACGACGACGTCCGCGAGGCTCGGATCCGGTGCCGGAATCTGCGGGTCGAGGCGCCGGAGCGTCTCCACGAGCAGGGTGGCCACCGCGACGTCGCGGACCCATTTGCGGTCGGCGGGGACCACGAACCACGGGGCGTGCTCGGTGGACGTCTCGGACAGCACCTCTTCGTAGAGGGCCTGGTAGTCGTCCCACTCCCGGCGGGCGTCGAGGTCGGAGGGCTCGAACTTCCAGGCGCGGGTCGGGTCGCCGAGGCGGCGTTCGATGCGGGCGGCCTGCTCCTCCTTGGAGAGGTGCAAGAAGACCTTCACGACGGTGGTGCCCTCGTCGACGAGGAGCCGTTCGAACTCCCGGAGGTGGCGGTACCGGCGTCGGCACTCCTCGGCGCTGACGGCCCCGCCGAAGCGGGCGGCGAGGACGTCCTCGTAGTGGGACCGGTTGAAGACCCCGAGGCGGCCCCGCTCGGGGCAGGCCGCGTGGATCCGCCCCAGGTAGTCGTGGGCGAGCTCGGCGGCGTTGGGGACCTTGAAGCTGGTGACCTGACAGCCCTGGGGGTTCAGCCCGCTGAGGACGTGGCGGACGGTGCTGTCCTTGCCTGAGGTGTCCATCCCCTGCAGCACCAGCAGGACGCTGCGGGCCGACTCGGCCCAGAGCCGGCGGTGCAGCCGGTTGAGCTCGGCAAGCAGCTCGGAGAGGAGGGCGGCCCCCTCCGGCTTGACCCCGAGACCGAGCTTGTCGCCCGGGGATCGCTTCGCGATGCGGGCCGGGCCGCCGGGAGGGATCTCGACGCTCTTCACGACCGGGTCGGCGCTCAATAGCGGACCTCGGCGAGCATCGCGTAGTGGTCCGACGGGTAGATGCCGTCCACGACGTCGGTGGCCTCGACACGCGCCGCGACGACCTCACCGGCACCCTCGTCGCGGGGGTAGCCGACGAAGACGTAGTCGAGGCGCCGGTCCGGTTCGCAGTCGATGGTGGCGAACGGGTTGGCGTTCGACCACGTGTAGCCGGGGCCCCCGTCGCCGGCGGTGCGCCACGCGTCGAGGAACACCAGCTTCGGGACCGGGACCGTGCCCAGCCCGGTGAGCATGCGGATCTCGTCCGAATCGGGTTCGGCGTTGAAGTCCCCGGCGAGCACCGGCGGGAATGTGCGCTGGTCGCTGGTCTCGGCGATGAACTCACAGATCGCTCGCACCTGATCCTGGCGGACGTCGCTCTGATCCATCCGCCAGTTGAGGTGGGTGACGAACACCTCGACCGGGCCCCGGGGCCCGCCGATCTCGGCGCGGAGCACGACCCGCAGCTCGTCCAGCCCGGGCGGCGCGGGCAGCGGACGGGCCTCGTGGGCCCGGATCGGCCACCGCGACAGGATCGAGTTCCCGAGGCTCTCCGAGGCGAGGTCGAGGCCGAGGCCGGCGGCGTGCGCGACGTGGTAGCCGCCCAACGCCGCCGCGAGCTGGTCGGCTTGACGGACCCCGTCGCGCTGTTCCCAGACCTCTTGGAGACAGACGATGTCCGGACCGAGGCGCTGGAGGGTCGCCGCGATCGCCGGTTGGCGCTCCGCCCACGGGCCGAAGCGCCACCACAGGTTCCAGGACACGACCGTCAGCCGCGTGTCAAGACGCGACGGGAACTCCCACGCGGCGGTCACGGGGGGCGACACTAATCTGCTGCTCGCACCAGGCTGCCGACCGCGGCGACGGTTCGCCGTTCGCGTCGGCGCGAGGAGGGCCCGATGACGCTCGACGTGAACCTGCTCGACGGAGGGTTCTACGCCGGGGACCCCTACCCGACGTACCGGCGGTTGCGCGACGAGGCCCCGGTGTACCGCGACGCCGTGAACGGCATCTGGGGTGTCAGCCGGTACCACGACATCGTCGACATCGAGAAGGACACCGTCCGGTACACGTCGTCGCACGGATCGCGGCCCCGCATCGTCGGGGACGTGTCGTCGATCAACAACGACGACCCGCTCCACCAGAACAAGCGTCGCCTCGTGGCCCGACGGTTCACGCCCCGGTCGGTGAAGCAGCACGAGGACGACGTGCGTCGAATCGTCACCGA
Organism: Actinomycetota bacterium; assembly: GCA_036723155.1. Classification (GTDB taxonomy): domain Bacteria; phylum Actinomycetota; class Acidimicrobiia; order IMCC26256; family PALSA-555; genus PALSA-555. The sequence goes on along the minus strand of DAIMHT010000193.1, from coordinate 726 downwards.
CCTCATCGACGCCGTCGCACCCGCCGGGCGGTGCGAGGTCGTCCGGGACCTCGCGGCGCCGCTCCCGGCCCGGGTCATCGCCGAGATGCTCGGCTTCCCGAGCGAGCTCGCACCCAAGTGCCAGGAATGGTCGGAGGTGACGATGCTCTCGGGGGGCACCTATCCCGCCGACGGTGGCGACCCCCAGCCGAGCGAAGCCACGATGACCGCGGTGTTGGAGTTCGCCGCCGTCGCGCTCGAGACGCTCGCGGCCCGACGCCAGGAGCCACGCGACGACCTGATCTCGGTGTGGGCCCACACCGAGGTCGAGTTCCCCGACGGGACGAAACGTCCCCTCGACGACGACGAGATCGTCCACGAGGCCTTGCTCCTCCTCGACGGGGGAGCCGAGACCACCCGGACCGTGATCGGCACCATGGTGTTGGAGCTGACCCGCCACCCCGACCAGCACGCCCGGCTCGCGGCCGAGCCGGCGCTGCTGGGTCAGACCGGGGTCGAGGAGTTCATCCGCTGGGTGACCCCGATCCTCAACATGCGCCGCACCGCGACCGAGGACCACGACCTCCAGGGGCAGGCGATCGCCGCCGGGGACGAGCTGCTCCTCATGTACTCGTCCGCGAATCGGGACGAGCGCGTCTTCGACGACCCCGACCGGCTCGACGTCACCCGAGCCCACAACCATCACGTCGCGTTCGGGTTCGGCACCCACTTCTGTCTCGGGGCGTC
>DAIMHT010000192.1:2463-3935 GCA_036723155.1 Actinomycetota bacterium | reverse complement strand
TCACCGACACGCCCGAGGCCACGTGGGATCGGGTGATGGACGTGAACCTCAAAGGGGTCTGGCTCGGGTGCCGGTTCGGGGTTCCCGCGATGCTCGACTCCGGCGGCGGATCGATCGTCAACGTGTCGTCCCTCGTCGCACTCATGGGCTCCGCGACCCCCCAGGTCGCGTACACCGCGAGCAAGGGCGGCGTGCTCGCCCTGACCCGGGAGCTGGCCATCGAGTACTCGCGTCAGGGGATACGCGCCAACGCGTTGTGTCCCGGCCCGATCGAGACGCCGTTGCTCGCCCAGCTGCTCGACGACCCCGAATGGGCCCGGCGCCGGCTGGTGCACATTCCGATGGGCCGACCTGGACAAGCCGAGGAGGTCGCGCGAGCGGCGTTGTTCCTCGCCTCGGGCGACTCGTCGTTCATGACCGGCGCGTCGCTCGTCGTCGACGGGGGCATCAGCGCCGCGTACGTGACCCCGGAGTGAGTCACTCCGACGTCAACTGTGGATCGCTGGCCCGACGAGGCGTGAAAGGATGAACGGCCAGCCAGGAGGACCACGGATGGATCCAGGACGGCTCGACGAGGCCACGCTGGAGAGTCGCATCGCTGACGGTGACGTCGACACGGTGGTCGTCGCGTTCACCGACCTCCAGGGGCGCCTCGTCGGGAAGCGGGTCACCGGCCACTTCTTCTCCGACCAGGTGCTCCAAGACGGGATCGAGGTCTGCAACTACCTCCTGGCGGTGGACGTCGACATGACGCCGCTTCCCGGCTACGAGTTCGCCAACTGGGACCAGGGCTACGGCGACGTGCTCTGCCGGCCTGACCTCACGACGCTTCGAGACGTTCCGTGGCTGGACAAGACGGCGCTCGTCCTGTGCGACCTGGTCGACGTCGACACCGGTGAACCGGTCGAGGTCTCACCCCGCCAGGTGCTGCGCCGCCAGCTCGAGCGGGCCGCGGCGTTGGGCTACCAGGTCAAGTGCGGCTCCGAGCTCGAGTTCTACCTCTTCGAAGAGTCGTACGAGCAAGCGCGGGCGAAAGAGTTCAGCGGCCTGACCTATCACGCACCGTACGTGCAGGACTACCACATCTTGCAGACGACACGCGACGAGTACGTCATCCGGGCGATCCGCAACGGCATGGACCACGCGGGCGTCCCGGTCGAGTTCTCGAAAGGGGAAGCCGGTCCGGGCCAGCACGAGATCAACCTGCGCTACGCCGACGCGCTCGAGATGGCCGATCGCCACGTCATCTACAAGAACGGCGCCAAGGAGATCGCCGGCCAGCTCGGACGTTCGATCACGTTCATGGCCAAGTACGCGATGGACCAGTGCGGATCGTCGTGCCACGTCCACTCGAGCCTCTGGGCCGCCGACGGTGGTGATCCGCTGTTCTGGAGCGACAAGGAGCCTGACCACCAGTCGGAGCTGTTCCGAGGCTGGCTCGGCGGGCTCGTGCACCACACCCGCGAGCTGAC
>DAIMHT010000192.1:0-2363 GCA_036723155.1 Actinomycetota bacterium | reverse complement strand
GGAGCCCGCTTCGACGGCAACGCCTACGACGACGACCTCGTGGAGCGAGTACCAGGGAACATCGTCGACGCCATCGCCGAGCTGGCCGACAGCAAGCTCGCGGTCGACGCCTTCGGCCCCGCGGTGCACCAGCACCTGGTCAACACCGCCCGCCAGGAGTGGGCCGCCTTCGGAGGCGTCGTGACCGACTGGGAGCGCCGCCGCGGCTTCGAGCAGTTCTGAGGTGACCCGCCCGCTCGTCGCGGTCCCGATGTATCCGCGTCTCGGCCCCGGTCGTGTCCGCGGGTGGGCGGAAGAAGGGGTCGGACTCCCCGTCCGGTATGTCGATGCCCTCCGCCGGGCCGGCGCCCAGGAGGCGTTGTTCCTCCCCGAGCTCGACGGCGACGAGGCCGGCGAGGTCCTCGCCCGTGTCGACGGGCTGCTCCTCGTCGGTGGCGGGGATCTCGACCCGACGACGTACGGCGACACGGCAACGGAGATGGTCTACGGGGTCAGTGCGGCCCGCGACGCCTGCGAGCTGGCCCTGGTCCACGCGGCGATCGAACAGGAGCTACCGACATTGGCGATCTGTCGCGGGCTTCAGGTCCTCGCCGTCGCACTCGGCGCCAAGCTCGATCAGCACATCACCGACCGTCCCGGCCTGTTGGGCCACGGGAAACCGGGCGTCGAAGACGGGGCACGCTCCCACGTCGTGCAGGTCGAACCTGACTCCAAGCTGGCCGATGCGATGGGCACCACGAACCCGACGGTGTCGTGCCACCACCATCAGGCCGTCACGACCGTCGGCCCCCAGACCAGAGTGGTGGCCGCCGCTGCCGACGGCGTCGTGGAGGGCATCGAGCTGGTCGGCACCGACGCATGGATCGTCGGCGTGCAATGGCACCCCGAGGACACGGCCGGATCCGACCCGACCCAACAAGGCCTCTTCGACACGTTCGTACGGTCGTGCCGCTCGCGGCCCGGTCAGGAGTCGCCGTAGGCGGCGCGCAGGTCCTGCTTCAGGACCTTCCCTGACGCGTTGCGAGGCAGCGCGTCGACTACCTCGAGCTGCTCGGGGACCTTCTGCACCGTCAGACCTTCGCCGGTGAGGAACTCGAAGATCTCGGTGAGCGTCGGCGGGTCGGCGCCCGGCGCGGCGACGATGACGGCGCAGCTGCGCTCGCCGAGGCGAGGATCGGGGAGGCCGACGACGGCTGCGTCCGCAATTCCCGGGTGGGTGAAGAGGAGGTCTTCGACCTCCTTCGCTGAGATCGTCTCACCCTTGCGAATGATCACGTCCTTGACCCGGCCGGTGATGCGCACATGCCGGTCGGGACGCAGCACCCCGAGGTCGCCGGACCGGACCCAGCCGTCTTCGTCGAAGGCCGCCGCGTCGAGCGATCGGTCGAGGTACCCGCGGAAGACCTGGGGGCCTTTGGCCCGGATCTCTCCTTCTTCTCCGGGCCCGGCGAGCATCCCGTCGAGCTTCACGACCCGAAGCTCCACACCGGCGGTGGGTGGCCCCTCGGTCTCCGCAAGCTGCTCGTCGGTGCCCCGGACCGTGTTCATGGTGAGGATGGGCGCCTCGGTCAGCCCGTAACCGGAGACGATGCCGACACCACCGAGCTCGCGCTTCATCTCGTAGTGCAGCTGCGGGGGCTTCGGCGCCGCGCCTCCGGGAAACGCGCGCACCGCCGGGAAGAGCGGGACGCCAGGTTCGTCGCGTTGGGCCGCGAGGTACGCGAGGTGAAACGTGGTCCCGGCTCCGGCGAGGGTGATCGCTTCGCGCTGCAGGATCGGAATGGTGGTCGGCGGCGCGAACGCTTCGATGAAGACGCCGGTGCAACCGGTGATGAGCATGGTGAACAGCCACGTGATCCCACCGATGTGGGTGAACGGGAAGACGATCCCGCTGCGGTCGTCGGGTTCAACTTCGAGGGCCGCGAGCATCCCGTCCGCCGCCGCCCGGACCGTGTGGTCGGTGTGTTGCGCACCTTTCGGGTCCGCCGTCGTCCCTGACGTGTAGAACACCCAGCGGACCGGCGCCTCGGCCGGTGTCGTCGACGGCGGCACGGGAGGCAACGTCGCCGGGTCACCGACCGGCAGTGGGTGTTCGCCGTCGACGACGACAACGCGGAGCTCGGGGCGGTCGATGGCGAGCTGGTGGGCCTCGTCGGCGTACGCCCGTCCCCGCCAGACCCCTGGGACGATCAGCGCTCGGGCTTGGGTCTGGGTGGTGATGAACCGGGTCTCGCGCACGCCGAGCATGGGCAGGATCGGGTTCTGGACCGCGCCGAGCCGGGCCAACGCGCTGACGAGCACCGCGGCGTCGAGCCAGGTGGGAAGCATCCACGAGACCGGGGTGTCGGCCTCGACCCCGAGCC
>DAIMHT010000191.1:0-3940 GCA_036723155.1 Actinomycetota bacterium | reverse complement strand
CCGCCGGGGAAGCTGGCGCGCGAAGGGGCCCGCTGCACCACCTTCCAGAGGTCGGTCTTGGCGAGATCGGTGAGCTTCTGGCCCGACCACTCGCCGTAGTCGGCCTCCAGCACCCCATCGAGGGCCTGGACGTCGAGCCCGTGGCGGGCCGCGACCGCGGCGGCGGTCTGGGTTGTCCGCTCGATGGGGCTGGCGTACACCGCGTCGACGGGCAGCGAGGCCAGCCGCTCCGCGAGGGCGTCGGCCTGGCTCCGGCCTTCGTCCGAGAGGTCGATGCCGGGCAGGCGCCCGGACAGCAGCGGGCCCGTCTGGGCGGTGACGGCGTGGCGGGCCAGGACCAGCCGGGTGACCGGCGCGGCGGCGCGCGCCGGCGGGGCGTCGTCGGCGCCGGGGGTCGGCGCAGGGGCGGTGGTCGTCGCCTCGGGCATCGCGGCGCGATCGTACCGGTGGCCTCGGACGCTCCTGTGAGCGGGGCGTGACCGGAGCCGCGGCCCGCACGGTACGGTCCGGTCGTGGCCGACCTGCCTGTCAGTCTTCGTCCCGGCGGCCTCGACGAGACCGTCCTCGACGCCGAGCCCGACGACGCGCTCGGCGCGCTCGCCGCGGCGATGGCCGAGCCGGCCGGGGCGCGGCGCGGCGCGATCGCGGCCGTGGTGGCCGACTGGCCGACGTTCCTGGACGGGTGGGCCCGCCTCGGTGACGCGGCCCGCGACGACGTCGAGGCGTACGCCTGCTACCGGGTCGGGTATCACCGGGGCCTCGACCGGCTCCGCGGGGCCGGGTGGCGCGGGTCGGGCTACGTCCGGTGGGCGCACCCCACCAACCGGGGGTTCCTGCGAGCCCTCGCCGGGCTCGGGCGGGTCGCCGCCGCCATCGGGGAGAGCGAGGAAGCCGACCGGTGCTCCACGTTCCTGCACCAGCTCGAGCCGGAGTGGGATCGGATCGCCGCGGAGCCCGGCCAGTAACGTCTCCGCCGTGCCACGCGCGCTCATCACCGGAATCACGGGCCAGGACGGCCGCCACATGTCGGAGTTCCTGACCGGCAAGGGCTATCAGGTGTTCGGGCTGGTGCGAGGCCAGAACAACCCCAAGGCCCAGGTGGTCCAGGACGAGAACCCGGCGTTGGACCTCGTCGAGGGTGACCTCCGGGACCTCTCGAGCCTCATCGCCGGGCTCGAGCAGGTCCAGCCGGACGAGGTCTACAACCTGGGGGCGATGAGCTTCGTGGCCCTGTCGTTCCGCCAACCCGAGCTCACCGCCGACACCACCGGCCTCGGGGTGCTGCGGATGCTCGAGGCGATCCGCATCGTCGGCGGCACCGAGAAGAACCCGATCCGGTTCTATCAGGCGTCGTCATCGGAGATGTTCGGGAAGGTCCGGGAGACCCCCCAGACCGAGCAGACCCCGTTCCACCCCCGATCCCCGTACGGCGTCGCGAAGGTCTTCGGCCACTCGATCACCGTGAACTACCGGGAGTCGTACGGGATGCACGCCTCGTCGGGCATCTGCTTCAACCACGAGTCACCCCGCCGGGGCCTCGAGTTCGTGACCCGCAAGATCACGAACGGCTTGGCCCGCATCAAGCTCGGCCTCCAAGACTCCATCACGCTCGGGAACCTCGACGCGGCACGCGACTGGGGCTACGCCGGCGACTTCGTCGAGGCCATGTGGCTCATGGTGCAACAAGAGGAACCGGGCGACTACGTCATCGCCACCGGGGAGACGCACACCATCCGGGAGTTCCTCGACCTGGCGTTCCGCTGCGCCGAGATCGACGGGTGGCAGGACCGCATCCGAACCGATCCCCGGTTCGAGCGCCCGGCGGAGGTCGACGTCCTCACCGGTGACGCCACCAAGGCCCGCGAGCAGCTGGGCTGGAAGCCGAGGGTCGCGTTCGAGGAACTCGTGCGGATGATGTACGAGGCCGACCTCGCCGACGAAGCGGCCCGCGCCGACATCTCCCGATAGCTAGGCGAGCGTCGCCGCGGCGCGCCGGGCCGCCATGAGCGTGGGATCCCAGACGGGAGCGAACGGCGGGGCGTACGACAGGTCCATCGACGCGACGTCGTCGACGGTCATGTCGTTCCAGATCGCCGCGGCGAGGACATCAACCCGCTTGGCGGCCCCTTCCTCGCCCACGATCTGGGCGCCGAGGAGGCGGCCGGTGCCCAGCTCGGCGACGACCCGGACCCGGATCGGGGCCGCGTCGGGGTAGTACCCGGCGCGAGTGGTGGTGTCGACCGACGTCGCGACCGCGTCGAAGCCGGCGGCGGCGGCTTCGCGTTCGCTGAGGCCGGTGCGGGCCACCTCGTACTTGCAGATCTTGGACGCCGCGGTCCCGAGCACCCCGGGGAACACCGCGTCCCCGGCGGTGGCGTTGATCCCGGCGACGCGTCCTTGCTTGTTGGCGTGGGTTCCGAGCGCCACCACGACCGGCCGTTGGGAGACCCGATGGAACGTCTCGGAGCAGTCGCCGGCGGCGTAGATCCCGTCGATGCCGGTGCGGACGTGGTCGTCGACGGCGATGCCGCCGCTGTCGCCGACCGGGATCCCGGCGTCGCGAGCGAGGCCGCTGTTGGGTTCGACCCCGAGACCGAGGATCACCAGGTCGGCGGGTAACGCCCGGGCCGCGGTTCGGACGCCCGTCACCCGACCGGCGTCGGTGTCGAACCCCTCGACGCGCTCTCCGACGTAGACGTCCACGCCGACGGCGCGCAGCGCGTCGGCGACAAGTTCGCCCATCTCGGGATCGAGGGTGCTCATCGGCTGCGGCGCGGATTCGACCAGCGCGACCGCGAGGCCCCGCCGGACCAGCGCCTCGCCGAGCTCCAGCCCGATGTAGCCGCCCCCGACGACGACCGCGTGACGGACGCCGGCGGCGTCGGCCGCGGCCCGCACCGCGAGGCCGTCATCGAGCGTCTGCACCCCGAAGATCCCGGCGGCGTCGACACCGGGCAGCGGCGGACGGCGCGGGGTGGAGCCGGTGGCGATCACGAGCTGGTCGAAGGCCTCCCACGATTCGACGCCGGTCTCGACGGCACGGACCCGGACCCGACGGCGGTCGGTGTCCACGACGAGGACGTCGTGGCCAATGCGGGCGTCGATGCCGCGCCGGACGTGCTCCGCGGGAGCGCGGGCGATGAGCGCGTCGACGTCGGACACCAGGCCACCGATCAGGTACGGGATGCCGCACGCCGAGTACGACGTGTAGTTCCCCTTCTCGAAGGCGACGATGTCGAGCTGGCCGGCCGGGACTCGACGACGGGCGGTCGCGGCGGCGGTCATCCCGGCGGCGTCACCGCCGATCACGACGAGTCGCTCCGTCATGAGCGCGCCGTTCGGCACGGCGCGTGGCGGAGCCGCGCGGCGCCCCCGGTCACGTGACGGCGGCGGCCGCGCCCGCGAGGGCCCGTTCGGCCTCGTCGACGAAGCGACGCACCAGGTCGCCCGCGGGGACGATGTCGTGGATGGCGCCGATGCCCTGACCCGCCGGGTAGCACTCACGGTCGGGGTCGACGCCGGTGGCGTCGTCGCCGAGGGGAAGGTGCATGAACCCGCCGGTCGTGGACACGCCGATCTGCTCCGGGAACGGCTTGAGCTCCTCGGGATGCTCCTCGTAGTGCTGGGTCGTCTTGTTCCGCACCGCCCGGAGGGTCTTGCCGGTGAAGGCCCGGCTGACCACGGTCCCGTCCTCGGCGGTGCGGACGAGCGCCTCCTTGTAGCCGGCGACCGACCGGGCCTCCGGGGTGGCGATGAAGCGGGTGCCGACCCAGACGCCGTCAGCGCCGAGGGTGAGGGCCGCGGCGAGGCCCCGACCGTCGAAGATCCCACCGGCGGCGGCGACGGGGACCCGGTCCCCGACGGCGTCGACGACCTGGGGGACGAGCGGCATCGTCGCCACGGTGCCGGTGTGACCGCCGGCTTCGGTGCCTTGGGCGAC
>DAIMHT010000190.1:0-3955 GCA_036723155.1 Actinomycetota bacterium | reverse complement strand
TCTTGCCGGCGTCGATGTGGGCCATGATCCCGATGTTGCGGACGCGCGCGAGGGGAACCTCGCGGATCAACGGGCCGCCCTTGCCTTTGACTTCCTTCTCTGCGACTGCCATGGCGTTGACACTTTCCTTGTCTGCTCGTCCCCCCGGACGTTCCTGGGTTGCGGTGCCGCTGCGTTCAGGCACGCGGCGGGGACCGGGGGTCCCGGCGACGGCCGCGCCCGGCCTGGTGGGCGGGCCGGTGGCCCGCGTGAGCGGGCCGCTTAGACGCGGGTCACGGCACTCACCACCGGTAGTGGGCGAACGCCTTGTTGGACTCCGCCATCTTCTGCAGGTCGTCTTTGCGTTTGATGGCGGCTCCGAGCCCGTTGCTCGCGTCGAGCAGCTCCGCGGAGAGGCGCTGCGCGACCGTCTTCTCGCGCCGCTGGCGGGCGTACCCGACGATCCAGCGGATGGCGAGGGTGGTGGCCCGCCGAGGCCGGACTTCGACCGGCACCTGGTAGGTGGCACCACCGACGCGGCGGCTCTTCACCTCGAGCACCGGCCGCACGTTCTCGACGGCCCGCTTGAGGGTGGGGATCGGGTCGCCGCCGGTCTTCTGCTCGATGTCGCTCAACGCGTCGTAGACGACCTTCTCCGCGAGGGAGCGCTTGCCGCGTTGGAGCACCTTGTTGACGAGCTGGGTGACGACGACGGACCGGTAGATGGGGTCCGGCATCAGGTCGCGGCGCGGCGCGGGGCCTTTGCGAGGCATGTCAGCCGTCCCGTTTCGCGCCGTAGCGGCTACGGGCTTGGCGGCGGCCGGTCACGCCGCTGGCGTCGAGCGCGCCCCGGATGACCTTGTACCGCACGCCGGGCAGGTCCTTCACCCGGCCACCTCGGACGAGGACGATGGAGTGCTCTTGGAGGTTGTGCCCGACGCCGGGAATGTAGGCGGTGACCTCGATGCCGGAGGTGAGCCGGATCCGGGCGACCTTGCGCAACGCGGAGTTCGGCTTCTTCGGGGTCGTCGTGTAGACGCGAGTGCACACGCCCCGCCGCTGCGGGGAGCCCTTCAGCGCGGGGGTCTTCGACTTCTCTCGCTTGGTTTCGCGGCTCTTGCGAACCAGCTGCTGGATCGTGGGCACGGGACTGCCTTCTCGCGCGTCAGCACGTGGGGGTCGAATTCGGACGGGACAACTTGGGACCGCGAGGCCGGGCGGTTCCAGCCCGTACCAAGATTAGCGGACCCCGCCCACACCCGGCGAGCGGCCAACCGTCCCGGCGACCCGCTCGGGTCGCGTCGGCCCGAGCGGCGATCGGGTCACTCCTCGGTGCCGGTCCCTTCGAGGGGCTCGCCGGTGCCGGGGACCGAGGCGAGGACCGCGGCGGGGGCGGGCTGTTCCTCGGCGGTGGCGGTGCTCGTCGAGCTGGCCAGCCATTCGGCCAGGTCCACGTCCGACGCGTCGCTGGAGTAGAAGGGCAGCGGCTCGTAGTCGGGGGCGTTGGTCGCGATCTCGTTGTATTGCGGCATCCCGGTGCCGGCCGGGATGAGCTTGCCGATGATCACGTTCTCCTTGAGCCCGAACAGGCCGTCGATCTTGCCTTCGATCGCCGCTTCGGTGAGCACCCGGGTGGTCTCCTGGAACGACGCCGCCGACAGCCACGAGTCGGTGGCCAGCGAGGCCTTGGTGATCCCCATGAGCTCGGGCCGGCCCTCCGCGGGCTGCTTGCCGCTCTCGACGAGCTGGCGGTTCACCTCGGCGTAGAACCGGGCGTCGACCTTCTGACCGGGCAGGAACGGCGAGTCGCCCGGCTCCGAGACGGCGACCCGTCGCAGCATCTGGCGGACGATGACCTCGACGTGCTTGTCGTGGATCGACACGCCCTGCTCCCGGTAGACCTTCTGGACCTCTTCGCTGAGGTACTGCTGGGTCTCGCGGATGCCCTTGACCTCGAGGAGCTTCTTCGGGTCGAGCGGGGTCTGCTCCTCACCGACCAGCCGGGCGCCGGCGGCGACCTCCTGGCCTTCACGGACCGCGAGCTGGGCCCGCCGGGACACGACGTGCTCCTCTTCGGTGCCGTCGTCGCCGACGACCACGACGAGACGCTCCCCCTTCTCGTTCTCGGCCAGCCGCACGACACCCGACGACTCCGCGAGGGTCGCCGCGCCTTTCGGCGTGCGGGCCTCGAACAGCTCGACGACGCGGGGCAGACCGTGGGTGATGTCCTCACCGGCGACACCGCCGGTGTGGAACGTCCGCATGGTCAGCTGCGTGCCGGGCTCACCAATCGACTGGGCCGCGATGATCCCGATCGCCTCTCCGAGGTCGACCATCTTGCCGGTGGCGAGCATCGTCCCGTAGCAGTGCGAGCACACCCCGCCGATCGAGTCGCAGGTGAGCACGGACCGCACCCGGACCCGCTCCACCGCCGAGTCGGCGGCGAGCGCCGCCACCTCGTCTTCGCGCATCTCGGTGTTGCGGGGCATCGACGTCCCGTCGGCGAGCTTCACGTCGTCGGCGAGGCAGCGCCCGAGCAGCTCGGTCTCGAGCTCCCGGCGGGGCTGGCCCTCGGCGTCGGCGGTCACATTCTCCACCCAGATGCCGCGGCTGCTCTCGCAGTCGTCCTCGCGGACGATGAGCTCCTGGGCGACGTCGACCAGCCGGCGGGTCAGGTAGCCCGAGTCGGCGGTCCGCAGGGCGGTGTCGGCCAGTCCCTTGCGGGCCCCGTGGGTCGAGATGAAGTACTCGAGGACCGACAGGCCCTCACGGAAGTTGGACTTGATGGGGCGGGGGATGATCTCGCCCCGGGGGTTGGCGACCAGGCCGCGCATACCGGCGATCTGGCGGACCTGCATCACGTTTCCGCGGGCGCCGGACCCGACCATCATGTCGACGGGGTTGAACTTCTCCGCCGAGAGCTCGGCTTCCATCGCTCGGCGGACCTCGTCCGTCGCCTCGGTCCAGATCTCGACTTCCTTCTGGCGACGCTCGTCGTCGGTCAGGATGCCGCGGTCGTACTGCTGCTCGACCTTCTCGGCTTCGCCTTCGTACTTCTCCAGCAGCGCGGCCTTCTTGGCCGGGGTCCGCACGTCGGAGATCGAGATGGTCAGGCCGGCTCGGGTCGCGAACTCGAAGCCCAGGTCCTTGAGATGATCGAGGGTCCGGGCCACTTCGGCCCGCGAGTACCGGTCCACGATGTCGCCGATGATCTCGGTGAGGTCCCGCTTCTTCAACGCGCGGTTGACGAACGGGAAGTCTGGGGGCAGAGCGTCGTTCAGCAGCAGCCGACCCAGCGTCGTCTCGACGAGGACGCTGCCGTCACCGTTCGAGCCCCAGCGGCGCAGCACGATCGCATCGGCGTGGCGCTTGTCGTCGCGGACGGGGAACTCGTCCTCGGGGAACTTGGCTGACGGCATCCGAACCTTGATGAAGGCGTGCAGCGCGAGGCCCACGCCGCCGTCGTCGGACGGCTCGCCGAGGAACGGGCGCTGGTCGTAGGCCAGGACCGCCTCGTCGAGACCGGAGAACCCCCGGCCTTCGCCGGGCGCCCCGTCCACGCTCTCGCTGAGGTAGTAGGCGCCGATGATCATGTCCTGGCTGGGCACCGCGATCGGACGCCCGTGAGCCGGCGACAAGATGTTGTGCGCCGACAGCATCAAGATGCGCGCCTCGGCCTGCGCCTCGGACGACAGGGGCAGGTGCACCGCCATCTGGTCGCCGTCGAAGTCAGCGTTGAACGCCGCGCAGACGAGCGGGTGGATCTGGATCGCCTTGCCTTCGACGAGCACCGGCTCGAACGCCTGGATGCCCAGACGGTGCAACGTCGGCGCCCGGTTCAGGAACACCGGGTGCTCCTTGATGACCTCTTCGAGCACGTCCCACACCTGCGGGCGGGAGCGCTCCACCATCCGCTTCGCGGACTTGATGTTCTGCGCGTACTCGAGGTCGACGAGCCGCTTCATCACGAACGGCT
>DAIMHT010000189.1:2284-3957 GCA_036723155.1 Actinomycetota bacterium | reverse complement strand
GTTGCCTGACTCGATCGTGCTCCGCGGCGGCCGCGTCCTCGACGCGACCGGCGAACGCACCGCGGACGTGCTCATCGAAGGACCGGCGATCGCCGCCGTCGGTGACGGGCTGCGCGGCGACCGGGAGCTCGACGCCTCCGGCGCGGTGATCACCCCCGGGCTCGTCGACCTCCACGTCCATCTGCGCGAGCCCGGCGGCGAGGAGGCCGAGACGATCGACACCGGCGCCCGCGCCGCCGCGCTCGGCGGGTTCACCGCCATCGTCGCCATGCCCAACACCGAGCCGCCCCAGGACGACCCCGCCGTCGTCGCGTCGGTCCTGTCCGCCGGAGCCCGGTCGGTGTGCGACGTCCACGCCGCCGGGTGCATCACCAACCGACGCGCCGGCACCGAGCTCGCACCGATGGGGGAGCTCTACGCGCTCGGGGTCCGGATCTTCACCGACGACGGTGCCTGCGTCGACTCCGCGGGCGTGATGCGCCGCGCGTTGGAGTACGCGGGCTCGCTGCCGGGCGCGGTGGTTGCCCAGCACGCCGAGGACACCACCCTGTGCACCGGGGGGCACATGCACGAGGGGGAGTGGTCGAGCCGGCTCGGCATCCCCGGCCGGCCCGCGGTCGCCGAGGCCTCGATCGTGGGCCGCGACTGCCTCCTCGCCGAGCTCACCGGCACCCGGATCCACTTCCTCCACGTCTCCACCGCCGCCGCGGTCGATCTCATCCGCGACGCCAAGCGACGGGGGCTCCCCGTCACCGCGGAAGCCGCACCGCACCACTTCACGCTCACCGACGCCGCGTGCGCCACCTTCGATCCCGTCTTCAAGGTGCACCCGCCGCTGCGCTCGGCCGGCGACGTCGCCGCGATCAAGGCCGGCCTCGCCGACGGGACCATCGACGCCATCGCCACCGACCACGCACCGCATGCGGTCGAGACGAAGGAACGTCCCTTCGAGGAAGCACCACCGGGGATGCTCGGCCTCGAGACCGCGCTCGCGCTGACCCTGACCGAGCTGGTCGAGCCCGGCGTCGTCTCCCTCGCCGACGCCATCGCCCTCCTCTCGTGGCGCCCGGCGGCCCTCGCCGGGCTCGGCGACCACGGCGGCCCCATCGAGCCCGGACGTTGCGCCCACCTGTGCGTCATCGACCCCGCGGTGACCTGGAGTCCCGACCCGGCCCGGCTCGCCAGCCGGGCCCAGAACACCCCCTACGCGGGACGGACCCTCACCGGCCGGGCCCGGCACACCCTCGTCGCCGGCGAGCCCGTCGTCGTCGACGGCGAGGCCCAACGGTGAGCACCGTCGACGGCTGCCTCGTCCTCGCCGACGGCACCGTCTTCGAAGGCGAGCTGCTCGGCCCGGCCCCGGACGGCGGCGCCGCGGTCGGCGAGGTGGTCTTCAACACCGCGCTGTGCGGCTACCAGGAGATCGTCACCGACCCGTCGTACGCGGGCCAGATCATCACCTTCACGTACCCGCACATCGGGAACTACGGCGTGAACCCCGACGACGCCGAGAGCCGCCGCCCGTTCTGCCGCGGCGTCATCGTCCGTGACCTCACCGAACGGCCCCGCAGCTGGCGCGCCACGGAAGGACTCCGCGAGTACCTGGAGCGCCACCGGGTGCCCGCCATCACCGGCATCGACACCCGACGCCTCACCCGCCATCTCCGCGACGC
>DAIMHT010000189.1:0-2184 GCA_036723155.1 Actinomycetota bacterium | reverse complement strand
CCACCCCCGCGGCCGACGTCCTCGCCCGTCACCCCGACGGGGTGTTCCTCTCGAACGGCCCCGGCGACCCCGAGGCGGTCACCGGCGCGGTCGACACCGCCGGCGCGCTCCTCGGCGCGGTCCCGGTGTTCGGCATCTGCCTCGGCCACCAGATCCTCGGTCTCGCCCTCGGCGCCGACAAGCACAAGCTCCCGTTCGGCCATCACGGCGCCAACCACCCGGTGCGCCACGAAGCGAGCGGCCACGTCGAGATCACCAGCCAGAACCACAACTACGCCATCGCCGTCGACGGGCTCCCCGACGTGCACCGCACCCACGTGAACCTCAACGACGGTGTCTGCGAAGGCCTCAGCGCGCTCGACGGGCAGGCGTTCTCGGTCCAGTACCACCCCGAGGCCGGGCCGGGCCCCCACGACGCCACCTATCTCTTCGCCGACTTCACCGCGCTGCTCGCCGGGACCCGCTAGATGCCCCGCCGCGACGACCTGCACACCATCCTGCTGCTGGGCAGCGGGCCGATCGTGATCGGCCAGGCGTGCGAGTTCGACTACTCCGGCACCCAGGCCTGCCGGGTCCTTCGCCGCGAGGGCTACCGGGTGGTGCTGGTCAACTCGAACCCGGCGACGATCATGACCGACCCCGAGTTCGCTGACGCCACCTACGTCGAGCCCCTCGACGTCGAGACCGTCGCGCAGGTCATCGAACGGGAGCGACCCGACGCGCTGCTGCCGACCCTCGGCGGGCAGACCGCGTTGAACCTCGCCATCGGCCTCCACGACGCCGGGGTCCTCGAGCGGTTCGGCGTCGAGCTCATCGGCGCCAACGTCGACGCCATCCACACCGCCGAGGACCGCTCCCGCTTCAAGGCCGCGATGCAAGAGATCGGCCTCGGCGTCCCCCGCTCCGGTCTCGCGTACTCCGTCGACGAGGCGGTCACCGTCGCCGGCGACGTCGGCTACCCGGTCGTCATCCGGCCCTCGTTCATCCTCGGCGGGGGCGGGACCGGCTTCGCGACCGACGACGACACCCTGCGCGCCGTCGCCGAGCATGGTCTCGCGGTCAGCCCGGTGGGGGAGATCCTCATCGAACGGTCGGTGCGAGGCTGGAAGGAGTTCGAGCTCGAGGTCATGCGCGACCACGCCGACAACGCGGTCGTCGTCTGCTCGATCGAGAACCTCGACCCGATGGGCGTCCACACCGGCGACTCCATCACCGTCGCGCCGGCCCAGACCCTCACCGACGTCGAGTACCAGCGGATGCGCGACGCCGCGTTCGCGGTCATCCGCCGGATCGGTGTCGACACCGGCGGCTCGAACATCCAGTTCGCGGTCGACCCCGCCACCGGCGAGATGGTCGTCATCGAGATGAACCCGCGGGTGTCCCGCTCGAGCGCGCTGGCGAGCAAGGCCACCGGCTTCCCGATCGCCAAGATCGCCGCCTGCCTCGCGGTCGGGTACCGCCTCGACGAGATCCAGAACGACATCACCGGCGAGACGCCGGCGTCGTTCGAGCCGACCATCGACTACGTCGTCACCAAGGTGCCCCGCTGGGCGTTCGAGAAGCTCCCCGGCGCGTCCCCGGTGCTCGGCACCCAGATGCAGTCGGTCGGCGAGGTCATGGCCATCGGCCGCACCTTCCCCGAGTCGCTCCAGAAGGCGCTCCGCAGCCTCGAGACCGGCCGCGGCGGCCTCAACGCCGACCCCAACGAGCAGGCCACCGATCGGCTCGACACCGACGAGCTGGTGCGTCTCACCGCGACGCCGACGCCCGACCGGGTGTTCCTCCTGGAGGCGGCGCTCCGCCGTGGCGTCACCGTCGAGCGCCTCCACGAGGTCACCGACGTCGACCCCTGGTTCCTCGACCAGATGGCCCGGGTCGCCGACGCCCGAACCGAGCTGATGGGGCACACCGCCGACACCATGACCCGGCGCGACTGGCGCCGCGCCAAGCGGCTCGGCTTCGGCGACGCCCAGCTCGCCTACCTGTGGGGCGCCGACCCCGACACGGTCCGTGCCCGTCGTCTCGCCGCGGGCGCCGCGGTCACCTACAAGACCGTCGACACCTGCGCGTCGGAGTTCGCCGCCGAGACGCCGTACCACTACGGCACCTACGAGGACGAGGACGAGCTGACCCCGCTCACCCGCCCCGCGGTCGTCATCCTCGGCAGCGGCCCCAACCGCATCG
>DAIMHT010000188.1:0-3959 GCA_036723155.1 Actinomycetota bacterium | reverse complement strand
GCAGCCCCGCGATTCCGCTGCGGGCCCAGAACGCGCCGATGTCGTACGCGGCGCGACCCCGTTCGGGTCCTTCGAGCCCGTAGCCGGTGATGATGGCGTACACGAGGCTCGGCCGGCGCTCGAGGAGGCGGGCCGCGTCGAGGCCGAGCCGTTCGAGCGCGTCGAGGCGGATGTTGGTGAGGAACACGTCGGCCCGGTCGATGAGTTCGAGGGCGAGGGTCTGTCCCGCGGGTGCGGTCAGGTCGACGGCGATGCTGCGCTTGGAGCGGTTGTCGAGCTCGAACGGCGGGTTGAACGGGACGTCACCGCCGAGCATGGCGAGGAACCCGCGGGCGGGGTCGCCCTCGTGGGGCTCGATCTTGATCACCTCGGCGCCCCAGTCGGCGAGGATCCCGCCGGCGGCCGGACCTGCGACCCAGACCCCCAGCTCGACGACCCGGATGCCGTCCAGCGGTCCGCTCACCGCGCGTCCTCGCCGGGGAGCACGACTTCGACGTTTCCGTCGACGACCCGAGTCGCGAACGTCGGCAGGGGCCGGATCGCCGGCGGCGCGAGCACCGATCCGTCGCGCACGTCGAAGCGGGCCCCGTGCCGGGGACACTCGATCACCGCGCCGCGTAGCCGGCCCTCACCGAGTGGTCCCCGGTCGTGGGTGCAGACGTCGGCGACGGCGTACACGGCACCGTCGACCTTGCAGAGCAGCAAGCAGACGTCGTCGACCTGGACTGACCGGGCGTGACCGGGCCGGACGTCGCCCTCCGCGGCGACGGACACGTACGTGTTCACGACTCGACGTAGTCCTCGAGCACTCGGTGGAAGTGGCGGATGCGACGCTCTTGGTGCGCGAGGTACAGGCCCGTGAACCCCGACGAGCGCATCCCGGCCTGGACCGGGGGCGAGGCGGCCGCGTCTTGCTGCAACGCGAGGTGCAGCTTCTGCTCCGTTCCGTCACCGAACACGCAGACGGTCTGCTCGGGTCGGGGCGGCGGGTCGACACCGTCGGGCAGGCGCACATAGGTCTGGAAGTCCCACCACATCTGCTCCGGGTCGGTGGGGTGCGGACGGTGACGGAAGAACCAGAAATGGTCGGCGCTGATGTTCAGCGTGATGTTCGGGAAGATGAAGTAGTGGAAGTCGTCGGTGAGCTGCTCGTCGGCGAGATCGTCGTAGTGCAGCCCGTTGCGGCGCCCGTACTCACGGCGAGCCTCGAACAGCGCCGGGCGGACCGCGTCGGGACGACCGTCGAATTGGCTGGGCTCGAGGCCCGCGCCTTCCATGATCACGCGCATCATCTGGGTGATCTGGTTCCGGTCGGTGTACCCCTCTCGGCGGGCCTGGTCGTCGGTCCACCGGGGGCTCGGATACCCGACCCGGAAGATGAACCGGCTGTGCTTGCCGAGGATGTCGACCGGGCAGTCGACGTCGTCGGTGAAGGACAGCAGCTCGGGGTGGATTCCCTGGACGTGGTACACCTCGTTGAACGCGTCGACGCCGACCTTCCAGTTGCACGCCCACAGCATCGAGATGTCCTCGACGAGGTGGTAGTTCGAGCCGAAGTCGTACGGCGCCAGGTGCTCGACGAGCGGCCCGAGGAACTCGGTGAGGGGCTCGGCGTTCGGGTCGAGGTTGACGAACACCCAGCCGTTCCACGTCTCGCACCGCACCTCGGGCAGTCCGAGGCAACTGGTCGGGTCGCCTTGCGGGAAGTCGTCGGCGTCGGGCACCCAGGTGACCTCACCGTCGCGCCCGTAGGTCCAGAGGTGATACGGGCACTGGAACGTCGACGCGTGCCCGCTTCCCGCCTCGCGGAGCCGGCGGCCCCGGTGCTGGCACACGTTGTGGAACGCCCGCACCTGATCGTCGTCGCCGCGCACCACGAGGATGGACTCGGGTCCGAGATCGAACACCAGGTAGTCGCCGGCCTCGGCGACATCCGAGACCGGCCCGACGAGGTTCCAGACCCGGGGCCAGAGCTGCTCGTACTCCGACGCCAGGTACTCGCTCGAGAGGTACCGGTCCTTCGGGATCAGCGTGCGACCCAGGTCGGGCTCGGCCTGCTTCGTGACCGGCGTGCGTGGCGTCATCGTGGTCCCCCCTCGGCTGGGACGGCGACTCGCTCGAAGCGGGGGCCGAGGAGCCGCCGAGCGTTGTCACCCAGGATCGCGCGGCGGGTGCCGGCATCGAGATCCTCCCGGTCCCGGATCGCGGCGACGGACCCGGGGAACTCGGCGTCCCAATGCGGGTAGTCCGACGCGTAGATGACCGCGCCCGGACCCAGGCGCTCGGCGGCGTAGCGGATGCCGTGCTCCTCGGGCTCGCAGGAGATGACGACGCGGCCGTCCTCGACGAACGTGCTCGGCGGTCGGGTCAGGACCGGCATCTCTCCCGGTCGTTTCTCGAAGTGCTCGTCGAGCCGTTCGAGGAAGGCCGGGAACCAGCCGCACCCGGCTTCGAGCAGCGCGACGCGCAGGCGGGGGAACCGCTCCAGGACACCGCCGCACAGCAGGGTGGTGGCGCCCAGCATGATGTCCATCGGGAACGCGCAGGCGTGCGCCATCGCGTACTGGTCCACGAACCGGTCGATGGCGAGGCCGGTGCCACCGGCGTGGACGCCGAGGGGCACGTCGAGTCGCTCGGCCGTCTCGTACAGCGGGAACAGCGCGGGGTCGTCGAGGTTGCGCCCGAGGACCGAACCGGGGATCGTGAGGACCACCGCCCCCAGCTTCGTGACGGCCCGGTCGGCCTCGGCCACCGCCGCGTCGATGGATCCGAACGGCAGTGCCGCCGCGGCCCGTAAGCGCACCGGATCCGTCGCGCAGTACTCGGCGAGCCAGTCGTTGAACGCGCGGCAGCACGCCACCTGCAGGTCCAGGTCGTGGATCGACCACAGCCCGAGCGCGAAGGTGCCGTACAGCACCGCGACGTCGATCCCGTCGGTGTCCATGTCGACCAGCCGGGCGGCCGGGTCGACACCGCCCGGACGGTGCAGGGACGCCTCCCGGAACCCTTCGGGGGCCCACGCGGCCCGACCCGTCCCCGGCGGCATCAGACGATCCTCGATGAGGTAGCGCGACGTCTGGCGGTCGTCGAGGACGATGCGCGGGCGACGGTCGAGGAACGCCGGGTCGAGGTGCTGCTCCCACGCCGCCTCGGGCTCCCACACGTGGCCGTCGGCGTCGATCACCGACGCTGCCTGCCCGGTCTCGCGACCTTCCACCGGTCGATCTCCCCTCGCCGCCGCGCAGTGTACGGCCTCGTACGATCGCCCCCCATCGACGCCCGTCCCTCGTTCGACGTCTTGGTGGTCTGCACCGGCAACATCGCGCGATCACCGATGGCGGAGGCGCTCCTCCGCGCGCATCTCGCGGCGCGCGGCTCCTCGGCTCGAGTCCACTCCGCCGGCACCCTGGCGTGGGACGGACCCGCGACGGACGCCGCGGCCCGCACGATGGCAGCACGGGGGCTCGACATCTCGGATCATCGCAGCCAACCCCTCACGGCCGCGCTCGTCGCCGACGCCGACCTCATCCTGGCCATGACCCGCAGCCACGTGTGGGGCGTCCAGGCCTTCGATCCCGACGCCGTCACCCGAACCTTCCTCGTCCCGGAGCTGTCCCGCCTCGGCGACCGGATCGGACCGCGACGAGCGGACGAGACCGTCCGGGCCTGGGCCGCGCGTGCCGCGGCCGAACGGGTGAGAGCGCTACCCGGTCGGGGCGACGAGGAGGTCGCCGACCCGTACGGGGAGCCGCTGGCGGTGTACGAGGCGACCGCGGTCCGCCTCGACGCGGCGACGGGCGCCATCGCCTCGCTGCTGCTCCCGGACGGCTAGGACCAGCGGTCGCCGGAGCCGAGATCGGTGGCCGGCGCGCCCGGCGGCTTCTCGAACGGCGGGTTCGGAAGGCGCACGACGCCGCGTTCGGCGAGGAGCCGCGCGTAGCCGTCCTTATCCGCGGGCA
>DAIMHT010000187.1:2268-3979 GCA_036723155.1 Actinomycetota bacterium | reverse complement strand
CGAGCAGCCGGTTCTTGATCCGGTACCCGAGCGACTCGGGCACCTCGACCGACGCCGGCTGCGGGGGCGGAGACGGCTCGGCCACCGTCTCGCCCGCTCGGAGTTCGGTCTCGGTCTTCATCAGGCTCCCACACGGCGCGACGGCGAAGCGCGCGGGCAGTTTGGCATGACCGCACCGCCAAGTCGTGACGGGGGCGTGACGGAGCGTGACCGAGCCGAAGGAGACACCCGGCGTGTGTCAGGATCGGCCTGTGCACGTCATCGTGGTGGGCTGCGGTCGGGTGGGCTCGGAGCTGGCCGTCACGCTCGATCAGGGCGGCCACACCGTCGCGATCATGGACAAGAACCAGGCCGCGTTCCGGAAGCTGCCCGAAGGCTGGGGGGGCCGCACCGTCCACGGGTTCGGCTTCGACCGCGACGACCTCGACGCCGCCGGGGTCCACGAGGCCGGGGCCTTGGCTGCCGTGACGAGCGGCGACAACTCCAACATCCTCGCCGCCCGGATCGCCCGGGAGACCTTCGAGATCCCGAGGGTCGTGGCCCGCATCTACGACCCTCGCCGGGCACTCATCTACCAGCGCCTCGGGATCGCCACCGTCGCGACCGTCACGTGGACGACCGACCAGGTGATGCGGCGACTCTTCGAGGACAACTCGGTGACCGAATGGGCCGAACCGAGCGGCCAGGTGGTCCTGGTGGAGCGGACCCTCCCCGACGAGTGGGCCGGTCAAGGCCTGGCGGCACTCTCGAACGGGGACCGCTTCCGGCTCGTCTCCATGACCCGAGCCGGCCAGGCCCAGGTCGCCAGCAACGACCTCATCGGTCAGGAAGGTGACCTCTTGCACGTCGCGGTCCGCAAGGACGCGCTCGACGAGCTGGCGCAGGTGCTCAGCAACCCACCGACGACCCCGGGACACTGACATGAAGGTCACCATCGCCGGCGCCGGGAACGTGGGCTGTTACATCGCCAGCGACCTGCACGACGCCGGTCACGACGTGCTGCTGCTCGACAAGAGCCCGAGCCTCGTCGAGCGCCTCCGTCCCACGTTGGACGTCACCTGGTTCGTCGGAGACGCCTGCGAGGTCAGCACCCTGCACCAGGCCGGGATCGACGGCAGCGAAGTGATGGTGGCCGCCACCGGCGACGACGAGGACAACCTGGTCGTCTCCCTCCTCGCGAAGCAGGAGTTCGCGATCCCCCGCGTCGTCGCCCGGGTGAACCATCCCAAGAACCAGTGGCTGTTCAACGAGAACTGGGGTGTCGACGTGTCCGTGTCGACCCCGCACCTGTTGAGCGCCCTGGTCGAGGAAGCCGTCTCGGTCGGTTCGCTCGTCCGGCTCCTCCAGTTCGAGGGCGGACAAGCCCGCTTGGTCGAGGTCACCCTCGCCGACGATTCTCCCGCCGCGGGGCGCAGCATCGCGGAGCTCGCGGTGCCACGCGACGCGACCGTGGTCGCCGTCGTCCGGGAAGGTCACGTGGTCGTGCCCCGCGGCGACACCGTCGTCAACGCGGGCGACGAGGTCCTGGCCCTCGTCACGCCCGACTCCGAAGACCCGGTGCGCTCCATCCTCATCGGCGTCTGAGACCTGTTCACCATCCCGGCGAACGGTCGCGTCGATCGCGCCCGGAAAGCCCTTCGGTGCCGAACCGGTACCCTTCGCCGAGCGTCTGATCGACCAAGACGACCCTCGAGAGCGGACCGCGGCCGGT
>DAIMHT010000187.1:0-2168 GCA_036723155.1 Actinomycetota bacterium | reverse complement strand
CTTCGCCGAGCGTCTGATCGACCAAGACGACCCTCGAGAGCGGACCGCGGCCGGTGGAGCCAGAACCGCACCCTGCAGTGCGAGACGGTCAGCTCGGGTTCACGGGGCTCGCGCTCGCGGTCCTGAGCCCGGTCGCCGTCGCCGCGGTGCTGCTTCCGTTCCGTGGCGACATGCAGGCCTCGAACGTCGCGCTGATCCTCGTGCTCGCGGTACTCGTCTCGGCAGTCGTCGGAGGCCGCGCCGGTGGCGCGATCGCCGCGCTCGTAGCGGCGGTGTCCTTCGACTTCCTCTTCACCCGGCCCTACTACTCCTTCTCGATCAACAACGGTGACGACGTCCAGACCGTCGTGCTGCTCCTCGCGGTCGGTCTCGCCGTCGGTGAGATCGTGGCTCGGAGCCGACGGAGCCGGGCCGACGCGCGGCGGCGGAGCCGCGAAGCGGAGCATCTGCGCCACGTCGCCGAGCTCGCCGCCGGCGGCGAGTCCCCGGGACGGCTGGTGTCCATCGTGCAGAGCGAGCTGAACGAGATCCTCGACCTGAAAAGCTGCCGGTTCGAACGGCCACCGTTCCCGACGTCGCTGCCCCAGCTGCGCCACCGCGGGATCCGCGTCGACGCCGGCACCGCTGACCCCGCCGGGCTCAACAGTCAGGTCGAGCTGCCGGTCCGGGGGGGCGGCCGGGTCCTCGGTCGGTTCGTGCTCACCATGCCGGCGGACGGGACCGGGATCCGTCTTCCGGGAGAGAGTCGGGCCCTCGCCGCGGCCTTGGCGGATCAGCTCGGCGCCGCCCTCGCGGAGCTAGGCGGCAACGCCGCGTAACTCGGACCCATGAGCGGCCCGCCGCGGTGGGTAGCGTCCCCCTCGATGGTGCGTTCGCCGCCCGCCGCACCGGACTCGGCCTCGCGGTACCCGCCCGGCGACGGATCGGCCGGGGACGTCGGTGGCGTCGAGGGCGAGGCGCTTGATCCGCGGCGCTGGTTCACGCTCGTGATCGTGATCAGCGCGGCGCTGATCGTCGTGCTCGACAACTCGGTCCTGAACGTCGCGATCCCGACGATCTTGCGGGAGTTCCACACCACGCTCCCGAGCGTCCAGTGGGTCGTGACCGGGTACGCCCTGACGTTCGCCAGCCTGCTCATCATCGGCGGCCGTCTCGGTGACCTCTACGGGCACCGGCGGATCTTCATCATCGGTGCCTTCCTCTTCGGAGCCGGGTCGCTGCTGGCTTCGGTCTCCTGGTCCGTGGGGAGCCTGATCGCCGGTGAGGCGATCATCGAGGGGATCGGCGCCTCGCTGATGCTGCCGGCGACGTTGGCCATCCTGTCCACCACCTTCAAGGGCCCCGAGCGGGGGCCGGCGTTCGCGGTGTGGGGCGCGACCGCCGGCGCCGCGGCCGCGCTGGGCCCGGTCGTCGGCGGCTTCCTCACCACCGAGTACTCGTGGCGGTGGGCGTTCCGAATCAACGTCATCATCGCCCCCGCCGCGATCGTCGGCGCGTTGCTCGTGATGGCCAAGGGCGAACGTGATCCGCAGCGGCGCCAGATCGACATCCCCGGCGCGGCGCTGATCGCGACCGGGATGTTCCTCCTCGTGTTCGGGCTGAGCGAGGGACCGAGCTACGGGTGGCTGATCCCGACGAAGGACTTCGCCGCATTCGGTACGACCGTGTGGCCGATGTCGACGCCGATCTCCATGATCCCGGTCGTCTTCCTGGTCGCCGTCGTGATCCTGGTCGGCTTCTACCGGCTGGAGCGGGTCAAGGAACGCGACGACCGCGCCCCGCTGTTCGAGTTCGGGCAGCTGCGGCACCCGACCTTCCGGTACGGGCTGCTCACCACGATCGTGTTGGCCATGGGCCAGCTCGGTCTGCTGTTCGTCCTCCCGGTCTTCCTCCAAGACGGGAAGCACCTGAGCGCCGAGACCAACGGGCTCTGGGTCCTCCCGACCGGGCTGTTCATCGTCGTCGGAGCCCAAGTCGGTGGCCGGCTGACCCGCCGCATCGGGCCTACCGCGGTCGCGCGCACCGGGCTGGCCCTCGAGACCGTCGGCTTGCTGGCCATCGCGTTCGCGGTCTCCCCCCAGCTCACCTTCTTGTCGCTCCTCCCGGGCTTCGCGTTCTACGGCGTCGGCATCGGGTTCGCGAGCTCCCAGCTCACCAACATCGTCCTG
>DAIMHT010000186.1:0-3987 GCA_036723155.1 Actinomycetota bacterium | reverse complement strand
TGGAGCTCACGCACTCGAGGGCCCCTTCGGGGAGACCGGCGAGGACGCCACCGAACTCCTGGAACGAGCTGCCGTTCGGGGACAGCCGCGATTGGTACAACTGGTCGCAGAGCACGTGCGCGGTGCGCCCATCCGGATCGGAGAGCCGGGTGGCATATCCGACGAGCGCGGCGTCGACGTCGTCGTGGAGGCGACGGTCGGTGGCCAGGTAGCTCGCCACCGACACGATGACCACCGACAGCGCGGCCAGGACGGCCAACGAGAGCGCCAACCGCGCGCGGAGAGTCATGTCTCCCGCAGCGTGTACCCGACACCCCGGACGGTCTGGATGAGCCGCGACGCGCCGTCCTCTTCGGTCTTGCGGCGCAGGTAGCCGATGTAGACAGCCAACGACTTCGAATCGGACCCGAAGTCATAGCCCCAGATCCGCTCATAGATCGTCGAATGGCTGAGCACGATCCCGGCGTTGCGGGCCAAGAGCTGCAACAGATCGAACTCGGTCTTCGTCAGCTCCAGCTCCCGGTCGCCCCGCCACGCTCGGCGCGCGGCCTCGTCGACACGCAGGTCGGCGACGCGCAGCTCCCGGTCGGGCGTCTCGTACTCGGCCCGGCGCAGCAAGGCTCGGATCCGGGCGAGGAACTCGTCGAGCGCGAACGGCTTCGGCAGGTAGTCGTCGGCACCGGCGTCGAGACCGGACACCCGATCCGACACCTCGGTCCGGGCCGTCGCGATGAGAATCGGCGCCCGCTGGCTGCGGGCGCGGAGGCGCCGGCAGACGGTGAGCCCGTCGACGTTCGGCATCATCAGGTCCAAGACCACGACGTCGGGGGTCTCGGCTGCGAACGCGTCCAGCGCCGCCGCGCCGTCGCCCACCGCCTCGACCTCGTACCCGTCAAGCTCCAACGCGCGCACCAGCGATTCTCGGGTGGCCCGATCATCTTCGGCCAAGAGGACACGATTCGCCATGCTCGGAGGTCTATCCCGTCTAGGTGAGACCAGGGTAAGGATCGCCGGCGCGTTCCGGTCGGACCCCTGCGGTCAGAGCAATCGGCGACGGAGTCGACGGCGGACCGCCGGGCGTCGAGCGGTCGCGCCATGCGTCCGGTCGGCGCGCGTGTTCTTGTCCGATTCTTGCGCGGGTTCCAGCGCGGCCTTACCTCGGTCCCGCAAGGTCAGACCACCTCCGAACTTGGAGGCGACCTAGCAGCCCAGGAACAGGAGAAGCTTGTGAACCTCACTCGAAAGGCCGTCGTCGCCACCGCGATGGCGGGATCCATGCTCGGCGGTGGCGCCGTCGGCGTTGCTGTGTTCGGCGCTGGGTCCGGAAGCGCCCAGACCACCGGGTCGTCCACGACCGCGCCCGCCGCGACGAACGGCGCGGCCGGCGGAACGTTCAAACCGAACGAGGACGCGGCCCACGAGAAGGGTGAGAGCGCCCAGCGCGAAGCCCAAGAGGACGCCGGCCAACGCCCGACCGTCCCCTAACCCTGGTCGACCAGCCGGACCGAACCCTCGGGTCCGTGCTGGCACCTCCCCCCGGTGCGGGTGGGCCGGCTGCCGCCGGTCGGCTCACCCGCGCTCCGTCAGGTCGTGAGCACGACACGATGTGGGGCGCTCCCCCGCTCCCAACGGTGCCGACCGGCCGACGAGGCGACACCACGAGGACGGTGCCGCCCGGCTAACGAGGCGATCAGTCCCAGCGGCGGAGTCACCCGTACATCCAGCGACACGATCCACGGACCAAAGTGCCGATCCCACCACCGCCAGGAGAGGACATGACCCCCGACCCGCCCGCCGCCCCGCCTCGTCGCCGCTTCCGCCATTGGAGACGGTGGCTGATCGCCGGCGTCGTCACCGTCGTCGTCCTCGGCGTCGGCGGCCCGTTCGTCTACATCCATTTCATCGAAGGCCCGGCACCAGCCCGGTTCTCGCTGTCGAACACGAAGTCGTCGCCCAAGACCGCCGCCAGCGCGGTGCCCATCGTCGGCACCTGGAAGATCTCCAGTGGCTCCCAGGCCGGCTACCGGATCGGTGAGGTCCTGTTCGGGCAGACCAACACCGCGGTCGGGCGCACCACCGCGGTCACCGGCCAGATGTCGATCAGCGCGGCGAACACCGTGGACACGGCGTCGGTGACCGTCGACCTCACGAAGGTGACCAGCGACCAGAGCCAGCGCGACGACCAGTTCCAGCACCGCATCATGAACACGTCGCAGTTCCCGACCACCACCTTCACCCTGACCAGCCCGGTCATGCTCGGGAACCTCCCGGCCGCGGGCACCACCGTCACCGCCAAGGGCACCGGGACCCTGACCCTGCACGGCACCACCCGCACGGTGGAGGCCGCCCTCTCCGCTCGTGAGACCGGACGGACGATCCAGGTCTCGGGGTCGATCCCCATCACGTTCGCCGACTGGAACATCTCGAATCCCAGCGGAGGGCCCGCCAGCACCAACGACCATGGCATCATCGAGTTCATCCTCACCTTCGAGCACGCCTAGCCGGGAGCAGTCAGCGCTCGTGCGGCCGATCCGACGATCCGACGACCGACCCCGCGTCTCACCCCGGCGCGGGTCGCGGCGACCACTGGTCGTCGCGTTCGGGGCCCTGATCGTGATGCTCGCGAGCGGCTGCAACGGCTCGACCGCACCCGAGCCGGGCGAGCACGAGACCAAGCACGAGGAGGCGACCGAGACGCTCCGGGCGGTGAGCACGCTCACCCCGCCGGGACGCCCGGTCGCAGCCGGCGCCGCGAGCGGGCTCGGCGTTACGCCGCGAGGGTGACGGCGGCCGACCCCATGAGATCGCGGAAGTTGTCGCAATAGAAGCGGCGGCGGGTGGCGTCGTCCACGTCGCCAAGCGTCGCTTCGAACCGCTCCAAGGGCCGGCGGCCGCCCTCGACATGCGGATAGTCGGACGAGAACATGCAGATCTCGGGCGCGGACTGCTCGATGATCCAGCCGACATCCTCGGTCGGGTACGGCGTGACCCGCACCTGGCGCCGGACGTACTCGGTGGGTCGCAACGAGAGCGCCCGGAGGCGTTCCTCGTGGCGGGCGAAGGCCTCGAACGCGGCCTCCAGGTGACGCAGCCACGACGGCACCCAGATCGCGCCCTGCTCGATCACCCCGAGCCGGAGGTCCGGAAACCGGTCGAGGACCCCGTCGAAGATCATCGTGGCGAGCGTCTGCGCCGGCGGGCCGGGGATCCCCATGTAGTCCACCGACCGGAAGTTCTCCTCGCCACCATGGAAGTCCGGCGGCACCGGCAGCCCGTTGCGGAAGTAGCTGGACTCGATGAGGTCGCCGGTTCCCCCGACGTGGAACACGACCGGAATCGCGGCCTCCTGCGCGCGGGCCCAGACCGGGTCGAGACCGATGTGGCTCGGCGAATGGTGCCGGGGGCATCCCGAGGCGACGAGGAGCGCGGCCGCGCCCATGGCGATCGATTCGTCGGCGGCCGCCGCGGCCCGGTCGAAGTCCGCCAACGGCACGTAACACGTCGGCAGCAGACGCCGGTCGACGGAGCAGAACTCGATCATCCCGCGGTTGTGCGCCCGCGCCGCACCGTAGGCGAGGTCGAGGTCGTCGCGGTGCTCCCAGTCGCGGAGCCGACGGTTGTGGAACGTGTTGAAGACCAGCTGGCTCGAGAAGCCGAGCAGGTCGAGCGCCCGGGGCCGGTCCTCGCGGATGAACGACCCGGTGGCAGCAAAGTTCTTGCGCTGCATGATCTCGGCTGCTTCGACCCGCCGGTACTCGTCCGACTGGTGCCGGGTGCGGAGCCCCTCGAACGAGGCGGTGAGGTCACGGAGCTGGTCATCGGGGTCGCCGGTCTGGCGCAGCTCGCTGCCGCCCGGGTAGCGAAGCGGCGCGATCCGGTCGCGAACATCGGGATCGGCGTGGTCACGCAGCCACGTCGGCGTCTCCATGATGTGCGCGTCGGCGTCGTGGACGACCCGGCCGCTGCTGTACGTCATCGGTCCTCCCC
>DAIMHT010000185.1:1385-3992 GCA_036723155.1 Actinomycetota bacterium | reverse complement strand
GCCTGCGCCCCGCGCAGGGCGTCGAACCCCTCGAGCGCGTCGGTCACCTCCCGCACCGTCGACGACAGCCGCGACCGGACCCACCGGTCCAGGACATGCTGCGCCGCGACCGGCGGCCCCGGCTCCCAGCCGTCGAGGTTGGCGTACGTCACGAAGAACGACGCGGTGTTCCACAGCGTGAGCAGGAACCGGCGCGTCGACTCGTCGATCATGCGCTCGTCCACACGACGGCTCGTCCACGGTGAGCCCGCGGCGAAGAAGTACCAGCGGAGCGCGTCGGCCCCCTGGGATCCCAGGATGGTCCACGGGTCGATCACGTTCCCACGCGACTTCGACATCTTCTGCCCGTCGCGATCGAGGATGTGGGCGAGGCAGACGACGTGCCGGTACGGCGCCCGGCCGAACACGAGCGTGTTCGCGGCCAGCAGCGAGTAGAACCAGCCTCGGGTCTGGTCGATCGCCTCGCACACGAAGTCCGCGGGGAAGCGCCGCTCGAACAGCTCGGCGTTCTCGAACGGGAAGTGGAACTGCGACGCCGGCATCGCACCTGAGTCGAACCACGCGTCGAGCACTGCCTCGACGCGGTGGGCGCGCCCATCGCACCGGGGGCAGCGGATCGTCACGTCGTCGACGTCGGGGCGGTGCAGGTCCAGCCCTGCCACGTCCCGGCCGGCGAGCTCGGAGAGCTCCGCGATCGACCCGACACAGGTGTCGTGACCCTCGCCGCAACGCCAGAACGGGAGCGGCGTCCCCCAGTACCGGTCGCGGGACAACGCCCAGTCGACGTTGTTCTCCAGCCAGTCACCGAACCGGCCGTGCTGGATGTGCTCCGGATGCCATCCGACACCCTCGTTCTC
Organism: Actinomycetota bacterium; assembly: GCA_036723155.1. GTDB lineage: Bacteria > Actinomycetota > Acidimicrobiia > IMCC26256 > PALSA-555 > PALSA-555. Next base: position 3,135 of record DAIMHT010000185.1, on the reverse strand, counting down.
GCGCAGCAGCTCGTCCCGATGCTCCGACGTCCGTGCGAACCAGGTCGGCTTCGCCCAGTAGATGAGCGGCGTCCCGCACCGCCAGCAGTGCGGGTACGAGTGGGTGTAGTCGACGACCCGCTCGACGAGGCCCCGCGCCGCGAGGTCGTCGAGGATCAGGGCATCGGCGTCTCTCACGAACCGGCCCGCGAACGCCGGCACCGACGAATCGAAGCGGGCTTCGGCGTCGACCGGGTTCAAGACCGGGAGTCCCTCGCGTTCACCGACCTCCCGGTCGACCTCACCGAACGCCGGCGCCAGGTGCACGATCCCGGACCCGTCCTCGACGGTCACGAAGTCGGCGACGACCACGCGGCACGCGTCGGCCGGGACGTCCAGGATCTCGAACGGACGCTGATACCGACGCCCGATCAAGTCCTCGACGGCCACGTCCCCGACGATCTCGACGTCGTCACCCAGCACCGGCCCCACCCGCGCCGCGGCCAGCACCAGATCCCGGCGACCGTCGCGGCCGCGCACCTGCACGTACCGCACCTCGGGACCCACCGCGGCCGCGACGTTGGACACCAACGTCCACGGTGTCGTCGTCCACACCAACAGGTCCCGGTTGTCGTCGAGCAGCGGGAGCCGCACGTACACCGACGGCTCCGTCACGTCCTCGTACCCCTGCGCGACCTCGTGACTCGACAACGCCGTCCCGCACCGGCCGCAGTAGGGGACGACCTTGAAGCCCTCGTAGATCAGCCCGGCGTCCCACAGCTGGCGCAGATGCCACCAGACACTCTCGATGTAGTCGTTCGTCAACGTCCAGTAGGCGTTCGCGGTGTCGAGCCACATCCCGATGCGCGTCGTGAGCGCCGACCAGTCCTCGACGTACCGATGCACCGAGTCGCGACACCGCTGGTTGAACCGGGCGACGCCGTACTCCTCGATGTCGGGCTTGCCCGAGAACCCCAGCTCCCGCTCCACCTCGAGCTCGACCGGGAGCCCGTGGCAGTCCCAGCCGCCTTTCCGGGCCACGTACCGGCCCCGCATGGTGTGAAACCGGGGGTAGAGATCCTTGAACGACCGGGCCCACACGTGGTGCAGACCGGGCCGACCGTTCGCGGTCGGTGGCCCCTCGTAGAAGACCCACTCGCGTGCACCCTCACGGCGACGAAGACTCTCGGCGAACACGTCGTCGTCTGCCCAGCGTCGCAACACGCGGTCCTCGAGCGCGACGAGATCAAACTCGCTACCCAGCGGCTCGAACGGCATCGCCGCCGAGCGTATCGTGAGGGCCTCACAACCCGATCACAGAAATGGGATCGCCATCAGCGACGTCGACGACCTGTACTCCATCGAGGACGACGCGATCGTCCTCTCGGTGCATGTCCAGCCGCGCGCGGGACGCAGCGCCGTCCTCGGCCGCCACGGACGCGCTCTCAAGCTGCGCGTCGCGGCACCACCAGTCGACGAGCGCGCCAACACGGCGGCGACGACGCTCCTCGCCGAGGAGTTCGGTGTGAAGTCCGGCGACATCGAGCTCGTCGGAGGTCAACGGTCCCGGATCAAGCGGTTCCGGATCCGCAACGTCGACCGAGACGAGTTCGCGACCCGGCTCCGCCGGACGGTCGACACCGCCGATCGCGCGGGTGGCCCCCCGTCACGTCACCGGCCCGACTGACTCCCGACTCCTCGGCCGGAGGACGCTGATCGGGGCGCTACCATGCACCGCTCTTCCGGGGTCCAATCAGGCCCCCCGCGGGCC
>DAIMHT010000185.1:0-1285 GCA_036723155.1 Actinomycetota bacterium | reverse complement strand
TCGGGGCGCTACCATGCACCGCTCTTCCGGGGTCCAATCAGGCCCCCCGCGGGCCAAGGAGACCGAGATGCCGGGCACGGCAGCCAAGAAGCCGGTGGGTCGCCGAAGCGCGACCGGCCGTCGCGCCGGCGCCAGCGCGACGAAGCGGGCGGCAGCCAAGAAGCCGGCCGCCAAGCGGACCGGCACGAAGAAGACCGCGGCGAAGAAGACCGTCAAGAAGAGCGCGGTGAAGAAGGCCGCGGTGAAGAAGACCGCGGCGAAGAAGACCGCCAAGAAGGCGACCGCGAAGAAGACGACCGCCAAGAAGACGGGTTCGAAGAAAGGCACTCCCAAGAAGACGCCGCCGAAGAAGACGGCGCCCGCGAGAGCCGCGGTGAAGAAGACCGCCGCGACCACCAGCCCCGCGACCCGGCGTCCGTCGCCCGCCCCCGCCCCCGGCGCCAAGAAGGGCGCGCCGGCTAAGGCCGCGGCCGCCGTGACCAAGAAGGCCCGACCTGCCCTCCCGCCGCTGCTGCCCCCGGCCGGCACCCCGACCAAGGGTCGCAGCGGCAAGAAGACCGTCATCTGTCCCTTGTCGGGGTTCGAGGTGACGCCGGCTCCCGCCAACCTCAGCCCCAAGACCCTCGACCGGCTCCGCCAGAAGCTCATCGACGAGAAAGCCCGGCTCGGCCACCAGGCCTCCGAGCTCACCGCGGAAGCGGAACAGCTGGCACGCGAACGCGAAGCCGGCGACACCCAGTTCGACGAGGAATCCGGTGAAGGCGACACCGTGAATATCGAGCGCGAACGGGACCTGCTGCTCTCCGCCACCGCCCGCCAAGTGGTCGAGGAAATCGACGATGCCCTCGACCGGATCAAACGCGGGAAGTACGGCGTCTGCAAGCCCGCGGGACGCAAGATCTCCCTTGAACGCCTGGAGGCGATCCCGTGGGCCCAGGTGTGCGTCGATTGCAAGGCGCGTGCCGAGCGGCGACGCTGACCCCGGGCCCGCGCTCCGCCAGCGCGGCCCCTTGGTCGTCGGGATCGTCGCCACCGTCCTCGCCCTCGACCAGGCCACCAAAGCCTGGGCCGTCCACTCCCTCGCGCGCACGCCGGTCTCCATCATCGGGACCACCGTCGAGTTCCGGCTCAGCCGCAACACCGGCAGCGCGTTCAGCCTCTTCCAGACGCTGACCCCGCTCCTGGCGGTCCTTGCGGTCGCGATCGCGCTGATCCTGGTCCGGGCCATGCGCCGCACCAACGACCGCATCGTGATCATCGCCCTCGCGCTCGTCCTCGCGGGCGC
>DAIMHT010000184.1:0-4070 GCA_036723155.1 Actinomycetota bacterium | reverse complement strand
TCGTCGCCTACTTCGCCGGCCGCAGCTTCGGGAACACCCCGCTGATGCCCCGCATCTCCCCGCACAAGACTCTCGAAGGCCTCATCGCCGGCGGCATCGCGGCCATCCTGCTCGGCGCCGTGGTCGGCGGGGTGCTCCACCCCTGGGCGGACAAAGGCGTCGGGGCCGGCCTGGCTCTCGGGTTCATCGTCGCGGTGACCGCCCCGATCGGCGACCTCGTGGAGTCGATGCTGAAACGAGACCTGCACGTCAAGGACCTCGGGGTCATCCTCCCCGGCCACGGCGGGTTCCTCGACCGGTTCGACGCCATGCTCTTCGCGCTCCCGGCCGCGTACTACCTGGTTCTGTACCTCTTCACCCATTGATGACCCGCGTCGCGGTGCTGGGGTCGACGGGCTCCGTCGGCACCCAAGCCCTCGACGTGATCCGCGGGCACCGAGACCAGTACGACGTCGTCGCGCTCGCCGCCGGTCGCAACACCGACCTCCTCGCGGCGCAAGCCGCCGAGTTCGGCGTCCCCGCCGACCGGGCCCGCTCCTGCGTCGACGAACCCGAGGTGCTCGCCGCGCTCGCCTCCGACGCCGAGGTCGATGTCGTCCTCAACGCCGTCGTCGGCTTCGCCGGGCTCCCCGCGACGATCGGGGCCCTCGAGGCCGGCAAGCGCCTCGCGCTGGCCAACAAGGAAAGCCTCATCGCCGGCGGCCCGGTCGTGAACGCGGCCCGGACCCGCGGTGGTGGAGAGATCGTCCCCGTCGACTCCGAGCACTCCGCGCTCTACCAGGCCCTGCGCGGCGGTCGACCGGCCGAGGTCCGGCGCCTGCTCCTGACCGCCAGCGGCGGCCCCTTCCGCGGCCGCACCCGCGCCGAGCTGGCGGACGTCGCGGTCGAAGACGCGTTGAAGCACCCGACCTGGGACATGGGCGCCAAGATCACCATCGACTCGTCGACGCTCATGAACAAGGGCCTCGAGGTCATCGAAGCCCACGAGCTGTTCGGCTTCGACTACGACCACGTCGACGTCGTCGTGCACCCCCAGTCGGTCGTGCACGGGATGGTCGAGTTCTCCGACGGTGCCGTCATCGCCCAGCTGTCGATGCCCGACATGCGCCTCCCCATCGGTCTCGCGCTCGGTGCCCCCGAACGGCTCGACGAGCCCTTCGGGGCCATCGACTGGGCGACGCTCGGCACTCTCACCTTCGAGCCCCCGGACCGGGAGGCGTTCCCCGCCCTCGACCTCGCCTACGCCGCCGGACGCGCCGGGGGCGGCGCCCCGGCCACGCTCAGCGCGGCGAACGAGATCGCGGTGGCGGCGTTCCTCGACCGGCGCATCCCCTGGCTCGCCATCCCCGACGTCGTCGTCGCCGCCCTCGACGGAGGCGTCGGGAACGTTCGAGACGTCGCCGACGTTCTCGACGTCGACCGGGCCGCGCGTGCGCGCGCCCGCGAGACCGTGCAGCGCACCGAGGACACGCCGGCCGCCCGCCGGCTCGGGACGAGGAGCCCCGCCGCGTGAAAGACCCCCTCGAGGACACCGGCGTCGACGTCGACCGGCGCGGCGCTACCACCCTCCTCCTCCTGATCCTCTTCGGGCTGCTCGTCCTGTTCGTCGCCCGCCCCTCCAGCCGGTACGGCCTCCTCATCATCTTGGGGATCGTGGCGATGGTCATGCTCCACGAAGCCGGGCACTTCTACGTCGCCAAACGCGCCGGCATGAAAGCCACCGAGTTCTTCGTCGGCTTCGGACCCCGGCTCTGGTCGTTCCGCCGCGGTGAGACCGAGTACGGCGTCAAAGCCATCCTCCTCGGCGGGTACGTGCGCATCATCGGCATGTCCAACCTCGAAGAGGTCGACCCCGCCGACGAGCCCCGCACCTTCCGGCGCGGCTCCTATTGGAACCGGTTCAAGCTCACCCTCGCCGGCGTGACCGTCAACATCCTCATCGCCTTTGTCCTCTTCTTCGTCGTCATCGCGGGCCAGGGCCGAATCGCGGTCGGCCCCAACACCACGGTCAGCCAGGTCACGACCAACTCCGCCGCCGCGGCCGCGAAGTTCCAGCCGGGGGACCGCATCGTCGCCGTCGACGGGCAACCGGTGCGCAGCTGGACCGACCTCAGCCACGCCATCCAATCCCGCGCCGGGCTCGCCGCGACGTTCACGGTGGTGCGCGCCCACCAGACCATCGACCTGCACGCCACCCCCGCCAAGCAAGGCGGCAAGGGCTTCCTCGGCGTCGCCGCCGGCACCGCCTACCAGCCCGTCGGGCTTCTCGACGCCGTCCCCCAGTCGTTCCGAGCCATGGGCGACATCGCCAGCGGCACCGGCGCCGCCCTGGCCCGCCTGGTGTCCCCGTCGGGGGTCGCGCAGTACAGCAAGAACTTCACGTCCAGCGCCCCCGCGGCGAGCAGCGCCGCGGCGCAGGACCGTCCCATGTCGCTCATCGGGATCGTCGACCAGGGCAGCAGCGTCGTGAACGGCCATCCCTGGGCGTTGCTGTGGCTGCTCGGCGGGATCAGCCTCATCCTCGCCCTCTTCAACCTGCTGCCGGTCCTGCCCTTCGACGGCGGCCACGCCGTCGTCGTCCTCTACGAGTGGGTCGCGTCCAAGATCACGCACCGCGACGTCCGCGTCGACTACCGCAAGCTGATGCCGGTCAGCGCCATCGTCCTGGTGCTGCTGTTGACCTTGAGCCTCTCGGCCGCGTTCCTCGACGTCCGTCAAGCCTTCGGCGGCTGACCGAACCGGCCACCCCCCGTCGGTCGTTCCCGACGTCTTCACCGGATCTCCACACTCTCGGGGTGAGCCCCCCACCGGCCCGGCCGTAGGCTGATCACGCATGCAGCCCCGCCGGACGACCCGTCAAGTGCACGTCGGCCCGGTGGCCGTCGGCGGCGACGCACCCATCTCGGTGCAGTCGATGACGACGACCAAGACCGCCGACGTCGACGGCACCCTGGCCCAGATCTACGCCCTCGCCGGCGCCGGGTGCGACATCGTCCGCTGCACCTGCAACGAGGAAGCAGCCGCCGAGGGCCTGGCCCAGATCGTCCCCCGCTCCCCGGTCCCGATCATCGCCGACATCCACTTCCAGTACCGCCTCGCGCTCGCCGCCATCGAAGCCGGCGTCCAAGCCCTCCGCCTCAACCCCGGCAACATCCGCAAGCCCGAGCACATCAAGACCGTCGCCCGCGAAGCCCGCGACCGCGGGCTCCCGATCCGCATCGGCGTGAACGCCGGCAGCCTCGACCCCGACATCGCGGAACGACACGGCGGCGCCACCCCCGAAGCGCTCGTGGCGAGCGCCGTCCGCGAGCTCGACTACTTCCGCGAGGTCGACTTCGACGACGTCAAGATCTCGGTCAAGGCGTCCAACGTCCCCACCATGATCGACGCCTACCGGCTGCTGTCCGAGACCGTCGACTACCCGCTCCACCTCGGGGTCACCGAGGCCGGCCCGCCCCCCGCCGGGGTCGTGAAGTCCACCGCCGGGATCGGCACCCTCCTCGCCGAAGGCATCGGTGACACGATCCGCTACTCCCTCACCGCCGACCCGGTCGAGGAAGCCCAAGCCGGTCGCACCCTCCTCGAAGCCCTCGGCCTGCGCGAACGCAAAGGCGTCGACCTCATCGCCTGCCCCTCGTGCGGCCGAGCCGAGATCGACGTCATCGCCGTCGCCAAGGCCGCGCAGCAAGCCCTCGAGGAACGGAACCTGCCGCTCCAAGTCGCGGTGATGGGCTGTGTCGTCAACGGACCCGGCGAAGCCCGCGGCGCCGACCTCGGCATCGCCGCCGGCCGCGGCAAAGGCCACCTCTTCGTGCGTGGCACCGTCGTCCGGGTCGTCCCCGAAGCCGAGATGGTGAGCGCCCTCGTCGACGAAGCCGAGAAGATCGTCGAAGAAGGAATCGAAGCCCGCCTCGCCGCCGCCGACGCCAACGCCGAATCCATCGCCGCCGCGGAACGCGAACAGCTCGTCGAGCTCCGCGGCACCAACGTCAACCACTCGGACGAGCGCATCGAACGGATCCGCGAGATCGCGCAACCCTGAACGTGGCGCCGGTCACCCTCGAGGGTCA
>DAIMHT010000183.1:0-4093 GCA_036723155.1 Actinomycetota bacterium | reverse complement strand
AGCGGTGGGTTAGGCGGCCAGGTCGATGACATGTGCGTCGCTCCCTTCAACCAGCGCGGCGCGCTTAAACACGAATGACGCGAGTGCCGCGTAGCGTAACCCGATCGCGGCACGCTGAACAGGTTTTGGCGCGCGTGTTTTTTTCATGCTCCGCGGGAACGGCCCTGGTCGGGGCTGCTCAGCGTGGGCCTATGAGAAGGATTGGCCGCAGCCGCAGGACCGCTCGGCGTTCGGGTTGCTGATGGCGAAGCCGGCGCCTTGCAGCCCGTCCTTGTAGTCCAGGGTCGCGCCCTTGAGCATCTGGAAGCTGGCCGGGTCGATCACGACCTGGATGCCGCCGTGCTGGCTGCGGACGTCGTCGTCGGCGACGTCGGCGTCGAAGAACATCTCGTAGCTGTACCCGGAGCAGCCCCCGGGGCGCACGGCGACGCGCAGCGACAGTTCATCGGTGGTGTCTTCGGCCTCGATCAGGCTCCGAACTTTGTCGGCCGCGCCGTCCGAGATCAGGAACACCTCGCTGGCGTCGGTCACGCTGAACACTGACATCCACTTCCTCCTCGGCGTTGAGCCTACTGGCCGTCGTGGGCCGCCACGGTGACGTGGCACGGCTCTGCGTCGTACAACGTCGCGAACTCCTCAACACTTCCCCCGCCGACCTCGTCGACGAGTCCTTCGCAGAGTCCCCGGTGGAGATTGCAGACCAGCTCGGGGTACGCCTCGGCGAGCTCCCGGAAGGGGCAGTGCAAGAACTCGATGCGCACGGCGCCTTCGGAGGTGCCATCCCCGGCGGCTTCGGCGGGCTCGAACCCGAGCTGTTCGAGCTCCCCGGTGAGGGCGCGAACACACGACCGGGACCGGGTCCGTCGACCGGCCTCGGCGCCCCAGGCGTGCCCGGTGTCGGCGGCGTCGGTGGAGTCGGCTCCGATCTGCTCGGCGAGGGCGGCGAGGAGGCCGGCGAGGAGGGCATGCGCCGGCGGGTCGAAACCGAGGCTGGGGGCCCCGGGGGCGAGGAAGTAGAGGTGCTGGGGGCGACCGACGGTGCCGCGGTGCACGGCTTCGGCGTCGACGAGGCCGGCGTCGCGGAGCCGCTCGAGGTGGAGCCGTACCGTGTTGGCATGGACGCCGAGGCGCTCGGCGAGGTCGGGGGCCGAGAGGGCCGCCGGCGACGACGCCAGCTCGCGGTAGACGGCGTATCGGGTCTCGTCGGCGAGTGCCTTCAGGACCCCCAGGTCGATCACGGCTCTTGACGGTACCCGCCACCGGGCATATTTTCAAGCGAGACTGGTTTTATTGTGTGATGAGCGAACCTGTGACCCAAACCCCGCGCGCCCCCATCCCGACCGAGGAGGACGTGCGCGGCATGCTCGCCGGGGTCATCGACCCGGAGCTGCACGCCAGCATCGTCGAGCTGGACATGGTCGACGCGGTCCAGATCGCCGACGACGGCGTCGTCAGGGTGCGGATCGCGCTGACCACGGCGGGCTGCCCGCTCCGGGGCCAGATCCAGGCTGATGTGGCCTCGAAGATCCGGGGCCTGCCCGGTGTCACCGACGTGATCGTGGACTACGGAGAGATGACCCCGGAGCAGAAGACCGCGGCGATGCAGCGGGCCCGTTGGAACGCCCGGGAGCACGCCGAGCCGACCGAGATCCCGGCCTCCACGCGGGTGTTGGCCGTCGCCAGCGGCAAGGGCGGGGTCGGCAAGTCCTCGGTGACGGTGAACCTGGCCGTCGCGCTCGCCGCCCGCGGCCTGACCGTGGGGGTCCTCGACGCTGACATCTGGGGGTTCAGCGTGCCGCGCATGCTCGGCGTCGACGGCCGCCTCGGCGGCACCGACGGCAAGATCGAGCCGAACACCCGGACCATCCCGAACCGCTCCGACCCGGACGGTCCCGACGGGGTCCTCAAGGTCGTCTCGATGGGATTCCTCGTCGACGACGAGCAGACCGCGCTCATGTGGCGGGGCCTGGTGCTCACGCGCGCGTTGGAGCAGTTCCTCCAGGACGTCCGGTGGGGCGAGATGGACTACCTGCTGATCGACATGCCGCCCGGCACCGGAGACATCCAGATGGGCTTGGCCCGCATGCTGCCCCAAGCCGAGCTGCTCGTGGTGACCACACCGGCCCAGGCGGCGCAGACGGTCGCGGCCCGCGTCGCCGACATGGCTCGCCGGTCGTACCTCAAGGTCACGGGCGTGGTCGAGAACATGAGCGCATTCGTGGCTCCCGACGGGACGCGCTACCCGCTGTTCGGTGCGGGCGGCGGGGAAGCCCTGGCGGCCGAGATCGGCGCGCCCCTCGTGGCGCAGATCCCCTTGGAGCCGGACGTCTCCACCGGCGCTGACACCGGCGTGCCGGTGGCGTTGTCGCACCCCGACGGCGTCGCGGGCGCGGCGTTCCACACGCTGGCGGCGCGGGTGGTCGACGAGCTGCTGGTCCCGGTCGAGATGAGCAGCTGCACCGCCCGGATCCTTGACCTCGCGGCGGGCCTGCCCCCGGCCTGACCCGAACCTCGGGTCAGGCGGCGCTCCACGCGGCTCGGGCGTTGGTGCCCGTGACCTTGCCGTCCGCTTTGAGCTCGACGAGATGGGCGTGGACCTGCCACCCCGCGGCTTCGATCAGCTCGGGGGGGAGACCGTCGGACCCGTAGAGGGTGTCGACGATCTCCTTGACCTTCACCGGGCCGCGCTTTCGGACCAGGCGGAGAATCTGTTGGCCGCGCTGCTTGCGGTGCGCGAGGTACTCATCGATGCGGGCCCGGGGCTCTTCGATGACGTCACCGTGCCCGGGGCAGAGCCGCGTGAGCCGCAGCCGGCGGAGCCGCTCCAGGGTCTGGACGTAGACCGCCATGTCTCCCCCCCGGGCCGGGTTCACCACGGAGTACATGCCGTCGAGGACGGTGTCGCCGGTGAAGAGCACCCGTTCCTCCTCCAACAGGAAGCACAGGTGGTTCGGCGCGTGGCCGGGGGTGTAGAGGACCTCCAACCCCCACTCGCTGCCCTCGAGGGTGTCCCCTTCCCCGATCACCCGGTCGGGCACGATGTCGCTGTCCTTGTCGCGATGCTTCCCGAAGGCGACGACCTCGGCACGCGTGGCCTTCACGAGCCGCGCGGTCCCGGGGGCGTGGTCGGGGTGGGTGTGGGTCAAAACCACCCACCGGACCCGTTCCTTCATGGACGCGCCGACGATCGCGTCGATGTGGGACTTCACGTCCGGGCCGGGATCGATGACCGCGACTTCGTCGATCCCCACCAGGTACGTGTTCGTGCCGGGACCGGTGAACGGGCCCGGGTTCGGCGCGACGACGCGCCGCACGAGGGGCGACAAGGCACTCGGGACCCCTGGCGTCAGGTCGGGCATCAGGCGGTCGTCTTTCGTCGTTGGGGACGATCGTCACGTGCAGGACGGGCCTCGTCCCCCACTCTGAGCACCCAGCCGCGATCGGGATACCGCTCCTCCAGGGGCGACGGTGCCCGCCACGCGGCTCGGACCGCGTCGAAGAGGGGCGCGACACGCGGGTAGCCGCCGATCAGCTGCAGCGTGCACCAGGTCGGCTCGATGAGCTCGAACTCGCCGTCGCGGCTCCGCTCCAGCGCGGCGTCAGGACGGATCCACAACGACGCGACGGTTTCGCCGTCGTCATGGCGGTAGGCGTGGCCGTCCGGTGCCGGGGCGACGAAGAACCACGTGTCGAACCGGCGGGGAGCGCCCGGGGGGGTGATGAACCGGCCGATCGGCCACAGCGACGCCGTGTCGAGGACGACACCGAGATCGCCGACGATCTCGGTGAAGGAGCGGTCTCCCCGGTGCAGCGACTGGCGGACCGCGCTCAGCGATGCGACATCGACCGGCTCCCCGGTCGCGGCGTCCCGGGCGAGGAGGACGCCGGCCTCCTCGAACGCCTCCCGGATCGCCGCGACTCGAAACCGAGCCGGGACACCGGTGTCGCCAGGGGCCGCGTCGCCGTCGACGAGCACGTCGCCGTCATCATCGGGGTCAACGGCACCCCCGGGGAACACGTACGCCCCCGCGGCGAAGACCGACTGGAGGTTGCGGCGCAGCATGAACACCTGCAGATCGGGCGCGTCCCGAAC
>DAIMHT010000182.1:0-4100 GCA_036723155.1 Actinomycetota bacterium | reverse complement strand
CGCCGAGCTCGACGAGCTCCTCGCCCTCGCCGAAGCCGGGATCGGCGAGATCTTCGAGCTGCAGCGCGAGCTCGTCGCGGAGCCGCCCACCCCTCGGCGGCGCTGAGCCGCCCCCGGTCGATGCGGTTCGTCCTCGCCACCGCCAACGCCGAGAAGGCCCGCGAGATCCAGGACGTGGTCGCGAGCACCGGCCTGCCCATCGAGCTGCTCGCCCGACCCGGAGCGATCCCACCCGTCGACGAGGACCGCGAGACCCTCGAGGACAACGCCCGGCTCAAAGCGCGATCGGTGCGCGACGCCACCGGCGAGGCGGCCATCGCCGACGACACCGGCCTCGAGGTCGACGCCCTCGGCGGCGCCCCCGGGGTGCGGTCGGCCCGCTTCGCCGGCCCCCAGGCCACCGACCGGGACAACGTCGCCTTGCTCCTCGAACGGCTCCGAGACATCCCCCTCGAGGGGCGCCGGGCCCGCTTCGTCACCGTCGCAGTGGCGAGCTTCCCCGACGGACGCGAGCTCGCCGCGATCGGCACCGTCGAGGGCACGATCGCCAGCGCACCCCGAGGGGACAGCGGGTTCGGGTACGACCCGGTCTTCATGGCCGACCCCGGCGACGGACGCACGTTCGCCGAGATGACCCCCGACGAGAAGCACCGCTGCTCGCATCGGGGCCGCGCCTTCCGTACGCTCGCCGACGGACTCGCGATCTTGGACCGCGCGGGTCATCTCGATCCGCCGGACCCGAGCGATGGCCGTCCGGCCAACGGCTCCGAGGAGGTGTGACGTGGCCGTCATCGATGTCGCCGGCTTCGTCGCCGACCTCAAGGACCACGCCGTCGAGCACGGCTTCCACGTCCACGACGAACGGCACTTCGTCGAGAGCTACTCGCTGCGCCAGACCTGGGAGGTCGACGTGCACCCCGAAGAGGGCTGCGAGGGCCCCGTCGACCTCTACCTGTCACTGGAGATCGACCCCCGGGTGCTCCTCGGGTTCGAGGACGCTGTCATGGCCCGACCCGAGGGCGACGACCCCCCCGACGACTACGAGTTCCCACTCAACTTCACTTGGGGCCTGCCACCGCTGCCGCACAACCCCGACCTGCTCGTCCTGGCCACCGACCTGGCCGGGATCGGCGGCCCCGAGCTCCCCCTCGAGGTGTCGGCGATCGACTCGATCCCGTCGGCGACCGACTCTCCCGAGCGGGCGCTTCGGGTGGTGGCGCACCAGCGGGTGTCGCTGCTGCGCATCCGCGACGGCGAGGCGGTGTCGTGCGAGCTGCTCGACCGGTGCCTCGAGGTGAGCCGGTTCCTGCTCGCCCGAGCCGACGGCTGGCTCGGGTAAGGGACCTACCCGAGCAGGGTCTTGTCGAACAGCTGGGCCCGCCCCCGGCCCTCGTTCTTGGCCCGGTAGAGGGCCACGTCGGCGTCGCGGATCAGCTCACCGATCCCCGCGTCGGCACCCTTCGAGAACGCGATGCCCACACTGACACCGACGTGCACGGGGTGCTGTTCGATGAGGAACGGCTGGGACACCGTCTCGATGATCCGGGACGACAGCTCCAGCATCTGGTTCTCGTTCCGAGGTTGCTCGCAGAGGATCACGAACTCGTCGCCGCCGAGCCGAGCCACGATGTCGCCGGCCCGGACCGCCTCCCGGAGGCGACGGGCGACCTGCCCGAGGAGGACGTCGCCGGTGTCGTGGCCGTAGCTGTCGTTCACGAGCTTGAAGCCGTCGAGGTCGAGGAACAGCACCGCCAGCGATTCGGAGATGCGGCTCGCTCGGGCCACGGCTCGATCCCCCATCTCGCGGAACAACGCCCGGTTGGGCAGCCCGGTCAACGCATCATGGGTGGCTTCGAACTCGAGGCGCCGCTGCGCGGCCTTGAGCTCGGAGATGTCGTGGGCCACGGTGGCGATCCGCACCACGTCGCCGGTCTCGTCGCGCTGGGCCAGGACGGTGGCGGTGACCGGGATGAGCCGGTGCTCGGGGTCGACGAGCTCGAGCTCGCCCTGCCACGAACCGCGTCGGCGGACGACCGGCATGATCTCGGTCCGGAGTCGCTCGCGGGACCGGTCGGACGACAACTCACCGACATGGCGTTGCTCGCGCGCGCCGAGCAACGTTCGAGCGGACTGATTGGCGTACACGATGCGACCGCCGGGATCGGAGACGACCATGAGCTCGCTGGCGGCTTCGAGGATCTCGACCAGCTCCGCGGCGCGGCGCTCGGTGACGTCGCGCGCGTTCGTCACGACCCCCCGAACCGCCGGCTCGTTCGAAAGGTTGGTGACGATGGTGTCCAGGACGCGCCAGGAGCCGTCGCGGTGCCGCGCCCGGTACTCGATGGGCTCGACCCGCTTCCCGGCGAACTGCTCCGTCGCGGCCTGGTCCACGCGGGCCGAGTCGTCGGGGTGGACCAGGTCTCGGGCCTGGCTACCCACCAGCTCCTCCGGGTCGTAGCCGAGGACCGTCGACGACGACGGGCTCGCGTAGGTGATGATTCCCTCGAGGTCGTTCACGGTGATGAGATCCGAGGCGTGCTCCACGAGCGCGGCGAACCGGGCCTGGGCCTCTCGCAGCGTCGATTCCGATTCGAACCGGTCGGTGATGTCGCGGACGTTGAGCACGATCCCGGGGAGCGCCGGGTCGTCGAGCAGGTTGCGACCGACCGCCTCCACCCAGCGGTAGGTCCCGTTGGTGTGCAAGACCCGACAGGTCACCATGTCGCTGGCGCCCGGCGTGCCCGCGAGCTGCGCGAACTTGGCGATGACGCGCTCGACGTCGTCGGGATGCACGAGATCGGTGCCGAGCACCCCGGTCCCCGTCCTGGGTGCTGCGACCGAACAGGCGCGTGCTCGCGGGACTCAAGTAGTCCACTCGACCCGCCTCGTCGAGGACAACGATGAGGTCGGACGAGTGCTCGACCACCACGGCGAGGCGCTGCTCGGCGGCGCGCAGCTCGGCCTCGGTGCGGCGACGGTCGGTGATGTCGCGGACGTTCCAGACGATGCCCTGCACCGCGGGGTCGTCGGCGCGGTTCTGGCCGATGGCTTCGACATGCCGGTAGGAGCCGTCGGCATGTCGGATCCGGACGTGACGTTCACCCGCCGCCCGGGGTCGGTGAGCAGCGAACCCATCGTCGACGCGGCCCGAGGGAGGTCGTCGGGATGAATGGTGAAGAGCCCGTCGGTGCCCTCGACATCGTCGGTGCGGCGACCGAACATCGTCTCGTGGGCCGGGCTGATGTACTCGATCGACCCGCCGGGGTCCATGAGGACGATCAAGTCCGAGGAGTGGGCCAACAAGGTCCGGAGGCGGGCGTCGGCGACGCGGAGCTGCTCCTCGGCGTGGACCCGTTCGGTCACGTCGCGGGAGCTCAGGACGATGCCGCGCACCGCGGGGTCCGCGGTCAGGTCTTGGCCGACGGTCTCGAGCGCGTGGTACGAGCCGTCCGCGGCTCGGATGCGCACGATCAGGGGCTCGTTCGGTCCCCGGGTTCCTCGCCGGACCTCGTCGAGCGCCCGGCCTGCGGCCTCGACGTCGTCGGGGTGCAGCAGCGCCACGAGGCCGCCGTCGGGGTCGAACCCTTTCTGGTAGCCGAGGAGGCGGGAGCCGGCCCCGCTTGACGACCGCCAGGTGCCGTCGGCTTCGAGCACGGTGATGATGTCCGAGGCCTGTTCGACGAGGGCTTCGAACCCGCGGCGAGCCCGGTCCTCGGCGTCGCGGGCGGCGCGCACCTCGGTGATGTCGGCCACGTCGGATCCGTAGTGGGTGGGCCGGCCGTCATCGTCGAACACCAGCCAGACCGTGAACCGGGCCCAGACGATCTCGCCGTCGGGGCGGATGAACCGGGTCTCGACGGTGGTGCTGTCGAGGACTCGAGCCTCGACCGCGGCCATCTCGGACCGGACCCGGTCGCGGTCGTCGGGGTGGATGACGTCGCTCCCGCGGGTTCCGATCAGGCTGTCGGCGTCGCGGCCCACCATGTGGGCGAACGCCTCGTTGACCAGCAGCCATCGTCCCTGCAGGTCCGCGAGGGTGCGCCCAATGGGGGAGTGTCGGAACGCGGCGGTGAAGCTGTGCTCCAGCTCGTGCACCCGGC
>DAIMHT010000181.1:0-4116 GCA_036723155.1 Actinomycetota bacterium | reverse complement strand
ACGAGGCCGAGACCGTCGCGTTCGTTCATCCCGACGGTGAGGGCGCGGACCCCCTCGGGGGTGTTCGGACCCGCGTCGTCGACGGTGACGAGGTCGCCGAGGCGGGCGCGGAGCCCGGCGGGGGCGTGGTGCACGAGACGGTGGATGGCACGCACGTCGAGCTGGTCGTCGTCGAGACCGACGACGAAGGTCATGATGGCCTGCGCGCCGGGGTCGTCGGGGTGCTCGTCGCGGTAGGCGCAGGCGGTCTCGAACCGGTGGTGGCCGTCGGCGAGGACGAGGGGCGCGCTGGCGACCGCGGCTCGGAGGCGGCCTTGTGTCTCCGGGTTGGTGATGAGGGTGAGCTCGTGGCGGGTGCCGGCGTCGTCCACGGCCGTGGCGGCGGCGGGCGCGTCGGTGTGGAGGGCGGCGTTCAGGTCGCTGGCGAGGGAGAGGCCCCAGATCGGGTCGAGGTTGGCGCGGGTGGCGCGGAGGAGGGCGAGCCGGTCGCTGCGAGCCTTGGGGAGGGTGCGCTCGTGTCCGAAGACGTCGCCGTCGCCGCTCGGGAGCACGAGCGCGCCGATGACACCGGTGGTGTGTCTCGGCTGGTCGGCGGCGTCGGTGAAGTGCATCCGGTAGCCGTAGAACGCCGCGGTGGGATCGGGGGCGAGGACCCCGGTGGTGAGCCACGACTGCAGGAGGGTGGCGGCGTGCTCGTAGGGGTCGGTGGGCGGCTGGGCTCGCGGGAGGATCAGGCGCACCGCGTTGTGGGGGTCGGTCGCCTCGAGGCGGTTGCGGTCCTCTTCGTCGATGACGTCGTAGGGCGGCGCCACCACCCGCGAGGAATCGGCCCGGTTGCGGTATCGGGTTCCACGGAAGGGAAGGAAGTCAGGCACGGGCGGGTTCTCTATCCGGTGGAGAGGTGGCCGATTGTCGCATACCGTTCGGTTGGCGCCTGGACTCTCTCCTCGGAATCGACGGAGACGCTGTGATGAGCATTGAACGAGACGATCTCGCGGCCTACGACGCGTTCACCGAGGGCACCCGGCTGCTCGCGTCGTCGAACCCGCACGCGGCGGCGGTGGCGTTGGAGCGGGCCCGGGACCTGGAGCCGGAGCAAGGGTCGATCCGGGAGGCGCTCGGGC
Organism: Actinomycetota bacterium; assembly: GCA_036723155.1. Lineage (GTDB taxonomy): Bacteria > Actinomycetota > Acidimicrobiia > IMCC26256 > PALSA-555 > PALSA-555. The sequence goes on along the minus strand of DAIMHT010000181.1, from coordinate 2,992 downwards.
GCGCCTATTTCCGGTGTGGCCGGTTCCCGGCGGCCCGAGCAGAGTTCGAGCATGCGGTCGAGATCGACCCCGTCAACGACTACGCCCACTACGGGCTCGGGTTGAGCCTGCTGCGGACAGGTGATCGGGGTGGCGCGCGCCGCCACCTGAAGCTGGCGGTGGCGATGCGGCCGCTCGAGGACTATCAGCGGGCGTTGGCCCAGGTGAGCGAACCCGCGCCGTGAGCGACGCGGGCGAGCCGCCCGTGGTCTGCTGCGATCTCGACGGGGTGCTGTGGAGAGGTGACGAGCCGATCCCCGGCAGCGCGGATGCCGTCGCCGAGCTGCGGGCCCGGGGTTTGCGGGTGGCGTTCTTGTCGAACAACTCGAGCCTGACCGTCCCCGAGGTGATCGCCAAGCTCGCCCGCTGTGGCGTCGCGGCCGAGGCCGGTGACGTCCTGACGAGCGCGCTCGCCGCCGCGGACCTGCTCCACGGCGACCTGCCGGACGGGGCGGCGGTGCTCACCTGCGCTGGTCCCGGCGTGACCGAGGCGCTCCACGCGGTCGGGCTCCAGACGGTGGACCGGCCGCCGGCGGCGGCGGTCGTGGTCGGGTTCCACCGCGAGTTCGACTTCGACGAGCTGGACCGGTCGTCGCAGGCGATCCGGGACGGGGCGCGGTTCGTGGCCACGAGCCTCGACGCCACCTATCCGATCCCGGGTGGGCTGCTCCCCGGGGCGGGCGCGATCGTCGCCGCCATCGCGACCGCGTCGGGTACGTCACCGGAAGTCGCGGGGAAGCCGTCGCCGGCGATGGCCGCGCTGGTCCGGCATCGGCTCGGGACACGGGGCCTCGTCGTCGGCGATCGGCCGAGCACCGACGGGGCGTTGGCCCAGGTCCTGGGGTGGCCCTTCGCGCTCGTGTTGTCGGGGGTGACCGGTCGGGTCGCGCCCCCCGGGGGTGAGACCGTCCCGGATCCGCCGCCGCCGGTGGTCGGGGACGACCTCGCGTCCGCGGTTCCGCAGATCACGCAAACGCTCGGTTCGGCGTGACGACGCCTAACCTGGCGCTCGTCACCGTGTTCACCTGCTTGCTGCCGCGTCGTGTACGCCGGCCCGTTGCCGGACACGGGACGCGTCGCGGGTAGCGGTGCGTCGCCGTCTCGACGTCGAGCTGGTGCGGCGAGGGCTGGTCGAGTCTCGGGCCCGGGCCGCGGACGCGATCGCGGCCGGCCGGGTGCTCGTCGGGGGCGCGCCGGCTGACCGGGCGGCGCGGCAGGTGTCGGCGGAGGAATCGATCGCGTTGGTCGGGCCGCCGGCCCGGTTCGTGTCGCGCGGTGGGGAGAAGCTCGAGGCCGCGCTGGCGGGGTTCAGGATCGCGGTGTCGGGGCGTCGGGCGTTGGATGTCGGCGCGTCGACGGGTGGGTTCACGGACTGCTTGTTGCAGCGCGGGGCGGGGCACGTCTACGCGGTCGATGTCGGTCGGGGCCAGCTGGCCTGGTCGTTGCGGACCGACGAGCGGGTCACGCTCCTCGAGTCGACGAACGTGCGGGGGCTCGACTCGGGGCACCTCGGGGGCCCGGTGCCGCTGGCGGTGGTCGACGTGTCGTTCATCTCGTTGCTGACGGTGGGCCCGGCACTGGTCGAGGTCACGACCCCCGCCGCCGACCTGGTGCTGCTCGCCAAGCCGCAGTTCGAGGCCGGGCGCAGCGCGGTCGGGAAGGGTGGGGTCGTCCGCGACGCGCAGGTCCACGCCGACGTGCTCCGCCGGCTGGCGGTCGGGTTGCGGGAGCTGGGGCTCCCGGTGGTGGACGCGATCCCGTCGCCGTTGCTGGGGGCCGACGGGAACCGGGAGTTCTTGCTCCAGGTGCGGCGGGGTGGATCGGCCTGGGAGGCGGCCCGGGTGGCGGCGTTGGCGGGGGAGGCCCGGTGAGCGCGGAGGTGGAGCAGGTCGGGCTGGTCCCGCACCCCGACCGGCAGGTGGCGCAGGAGCTGGCGCGCCACGCCGCGGAGTGGTTGCAAGCGCGCGGCCTGTCGGTGCGGGTCCCCGATGATGTGGCGGAGGCGGCCGGTCTGGCGTCGTTGGCGGTCCCGGTGGACGAGTTCGCGTCGGGCTTGGATCTGGCGATCTCGCTCGGCGGTGACGGGACGATGCTGCGCACGGTCGACCTGGTCTACGAGTACGGCGTGGCGGTGCTGGGCGTGAACGCCGGGCAGCTCGGGTACCTCACGGAAGTCGAGCCGGTCGGCCTGGACAAGGCGCTGGAGCAGCTGCTGGCCGGTCATTACTCGGTCGATGAGCGCATGGTGCTCCAGGTGACGGTCGGGTCGCGCGGTCCCGCCGCGGGTCGGTGGTGGGCGTTGAACGAGGCCGTGCTCGACCGGGGTCAGGGCAGCCGACTGGTGCGCCTGGCGGTCGCGATCAACGGCACGTTCTTCACCACCTACGCCGCCGATGGTGTGATCGTGGCGACACCGACGGGGTCGACGGCGTATTCGTTCTCGGCTCGGGGGCCGATCGTGTCGCCCCGGCACCGGTGCGTGGTGCTGACCCCGGTGTCGCCGCACATGCTGTTCGACCGGTCGTTGGTCCTCGACGCCGATGAGGAGCTGCAGTTCACCGTGGACGAGCCCCGGGGGGTGCTGTTGACGCTCGACGGGGTCGAGCAGGGGCTGCTCGAGCTGGGGGACACGGTGGCGTGCACCGGAGGGCCGAAGCCGGCGCGGATCGTGACGTTCGGGACCCGAGACTTCCATCAGCTGTTGAAGACGAAGTTCGGGTTGGCGGACCGGTGACGTCGATGCTGCGAGAGCTGCACGTGAGCGATCTCGGGATCGTCGACGACCTCACCTTGCTGCTCGGGCCGGGTCTGACCGCGATCACCGGTGAGACCGGCGCGGGCAAGACCCTCCTGGTCGAGGCGCTCGACCTGTTGCTGGGGGGCCGGGCGGACACGTCGCTGGTGCGGCGGGGCGCGACCGAGGCCCGGGTCGAGGGCCGGTTCGAGGACGAGG
>DAIMHT010000180.1:0-4125 GCA_036723155.1 Actinomycetota bacterium | reverse complement strand
CGACCTCGATCGCGGGTGTCGCCGACGCCATCGCGGGCGAGCCTACCGGAGCACCTGCGCCGTCCCCTGCCCGCGGTCGTCGCGCGGGGACGGGCACAATCTGCGGTGCATGGACGAGTTTCAATACCTGGCGCTGATGGGCGCGTGCCTGATCGTCACCTTGCCGCTCGAGCTGGTGCTCGGGGCGCGCGTCTGGCGGCGGCCGCGTCGTCTGCTCCGCGCGCTCGTCCCGACCGTCATCGTCTTCTTGGCGTGGGACATGCTGGCCATTGCCCGGCACCACTGGGGCTTCAATGAGCGGTACCTCATCGGGTGGTCGTTGCCGGCCGACGTCCCCATCGAGGAGCTCGTCTTCTTCATCGCCATCCCGATCTGCGGGCTGTTGACCCTCGAAGCGGTCCGGCGACTGCTCGGGAGATCCGCCCGTGCATGAGTACACCGCGCTGGCGGTGATCGGGGTCGCCGCGGTCGTGGCCCTCGAGGTCTTCGGTCTTCGGACCGGGCTGCTGCGCACCCGGGCGTACTGGATCGCGTTGGCGATCTCCTACGGCTTCATGATCGCGGTGAACGGCTGGTTGACGAAGCTCTCGGCCCCGATCGTGGTGTACGACCGCGCCGCGACGACGGGATGGCGGTTCCCGTGGGACATCCCGGTCGAGGACTACCTGTTCGGGTTTGTGTTGCTCACCCTGGCGATGCTGCTGTGGGACGCGGCGGCCCGGCGCGAGGTGGCCCGGTCGTGACCGGTGCCGCGCTGGCGATCGGGGCGCTGATCCTGATGGAGCCGGTGACCACCCTGGCGCATCGGGTGGTGTTCCACGGGTTCGCGATGGGCTGGCACCGCAGCCACCACCTTCCGCCTCGCCGGGCCCTCGAGGCGAACGACCTGTTCCCCGTGGTGTTCTCGGTCGTCACCATCGGGGTGCTGTCCGTGGGGGTATGGGTGGGAGCGGGCTCGGTGCTCGTCCCGGTCGGGATCGGCGTGACGGCGTATGGCGCGGCGTACCTGGTGGTGCATGACCTCGTCATCCATCGGCGGGTGCCGTGGCTTCCCGTGCCGGATCGGGTCGGGCGGCGGTTGCGGGAGGCCCACAACGTCCATCACCTCTTCGGCGAGGCGCCGTACGGCTTCCTCGCGCCGGTGGTGCCTCGGGCGCTGCGCGCCCGCGCCGACGAGCGCGGCGTCGACGACACGCGACGTGCCGTCAGTCAGCACCGCCGAGCCTGAGGATGCTGCTCCCGACGACGAGCGCCTTGCGGGCGGTGGGGACCCGGGCCCGCTTCGTGAACACGTCGCCGCCGGCTCGCTCGATGCGATCGAGGATCTCGGAGTAGAGACGACGCGCGGCGCGGATGCAGCGGGCCGACGACGGGGGCAGCAGGGGGATCCCGAGGTCGGCGGACTCGTAGTACTCCCGTGTCCGGCGGACCTCGAACGCCATGAGCGCGCGCCACTCCGGCGTGACGCGCCGCTGCCACGGGTCGGCTTCGAAGCGCCGCAGGTCCTCTTGGGGGATGTAGACCCGTCCTCGGTCCAGGTCCTCATCGACATCGCGGAGGAAGTTGGTGAGCTGAAACGCCAGGCCGAGATCACGGGCGTGACGGAGCGCCGCGGCCGAGGTGGGCTCCAGGATGGGCAGCATCATCTCCCCGATCACCGCCGCTGATCCGTCCATGTAGTCGAGGAGATCGTCGAACGTCTCGTACGTCTCGACGGTGAGGTCCATCGTCATGGAGCGGAGGAATCGCCGGAAGCAGTCGGGGTTGAGATCGAACGCGTTGACGGTGTGCACGACCGCCTTGAGGACCTCGTCGTCCGAGTCGCCCCGCTCGAGATCGGCGAAGAAGCGGTCCCCGAACTCGGTGAGGGCACGCTCGCGCGCTTCCACCGGGACCGGGCCCAGGTCGTCGACGATGTCGTCGGCGTAGCGGCAGAACGCGTAGAGCGCGTGGACGTGGTGCCGTTTCACGCGCGGCATGAGCAGCGTCGCGGCGTAGTACGTGGTGCCGTACGCCCGGTTGAGCTGGCGGCAGCGGGCGTAGGACTCGTCGAGGGTCGTCACGACACGTCCAGGGCGTCGACTCGGTCCGCGGCCAGCCGACCGGAGAGCAGCACCATCGGGATACCCACCCCCGGCACGGTACCCATCCCGACGAGGACGAGTCTCGGGACGCGGCGGTCGACGTTCGGCGTCCGGAAGGGGCCGCTCTGGAAGAACCGGTGCGCCAACGCGAACGGGGTTCCCCGCTCGAGGCCTCGCGCCGCCCACCCGGCGGGATCGACGAACTCCTCGACCTCGATGTCGTCGACCGGGTAGCCGAGCTCGGCGACTCGCGCGATCAGGTCGGCCCGGGCGCGGGGGCCCTCGGCCTCCCAGTCGATGGCGCCGTCGAGGTTCGGTACCGGCTCGAGGACGTACAGCGTCGTCGCCCCCTCGGGGGCCAACGTCGGGTCGGTGACCGTGGCCGTCGTCACGAGGATCGACGGGTCGGGCATCCGGCGGCCGTCACGCAAGAGCGTGTCGAACGCCTCCCGCCAGGGACGCCCGAAATGGAGGTTGTGGTGCGCGGCTCCGGTCGGGGCCGGTCCCCGGACACCGGCGAGCCAGAGCGCGCACGACGGCGAGTAGCGGCCGTGTGACACGACCCGCGGCGCGGGGATGCCGAGCAACGTCCGGTAGGTCGACGCGACGTCGGCGTTGCAGATCACCGCGTCCGCCGCGACGTGCTCGCCGGTCTCGAGCCGGACGCCGGTGACGACACCGTCCGCACCGCGGTCGATGCGCTCCACCGGGCACGAGTACGTGAAGCTCGCACCGGCTTTCTCCGCCGCGGCCGCGAGGCCGCGGGCGACCTCATGCATGCCACCCGACGGGAACGAGACGCCTTCGACCGTGTCCATGTACGTGATGATGCTGAACAGTGCGAGCGCATCGAAGGGCGAGAGGCCCGCATAGAGCGCCTGAAACGAGAAGACGCGCTGCAGTCGCTCGTCGTCGAAGAAGGTGGCGACCTTCGGCGCCAGGCGACCCAGGGCCCCGAGGCGGACGAGGCGCGCCAGCTCGAACGGTTGGCGGGCCAGGTCCAGCGGCGAATCGAAGTTGCGGCTGATGAACGATCCGAACTCGGCGTCGTAGAGCTCGCGGAGCCAGACCGTGAAGCGGCGGAACCCGCCCGCCGCGTCGGGTCCGGCGAACCCCTCGATCTCCGTCGCCATGGCGTCGACGCCCGCCCGGACCCGCAGCTCCGAGCCGTCGGCGAAGCAGGCGCGATACATCGGGTCGAGTGCCTGCACCGTCACGTGCTCGTCGAGGGTGGCGCCGGCCGCGTGGAAGGTGGCGTTGACGATTCCGAGCATGGTGAGGACCGCGGGTCCGGTGTCGACCCGGTAGCCGCCCCGTTCGATCATGCCGGCGACGCCGCCCGGTCCCGGCTCCCGCTCGAAGACGACGACCTCGTGGCCCCGACCGGCGAGATGACAGGACGCGGCCAGGCCCCCGAGGCCGGCCCCCACGACCGCGACCCGCATGGGTCTCGTTACCGGTCGCGCCAGGCGACGTACGTGCCGAGCTCTTGGAGCGCGCCGCGGGCTTCGGAGGTCAGCGGCGCGGCGTCGAGCGCGGCGAACGACTGGTCGACGAAGCCTTCGATCGCTCCTTCGATCTCGTCTCGAGCCCCGCACTCAACAAGGAACCCCTGGAGGGCGGCGACCTCGCTCTCGGAGAGGTCGGCGTGCCCGAGTCGTTGGAGGAGCGCGGCGCCGGCGGCGTCGGCGCGCGCCGCGGCGACCGCGACCAACGGCGTCAGCTTGCCTTCCCGGAGATCGTCGCCGACGGGCTTCCCGGTGATCGTGATGTCGCCGAAGACACCGAGGAGGTCGTCGCGAAGCTGGAACGCCTCGCCGAGTGGAACCCCGATGGCGCTCAACGGCTCCCGGAGCTCCTCGAGTCGGCCCGCGAGCGCCGCGCCGAGGTGCAGGGGGCGCTCGACGGTGTACTTGCCGGACTTGTACCGCTCGATGCGCTGGGCTTGGGTGGGATCGATGCTGGCGCTGGCGGTCCCGACGAGGTCGAGGTACTGGCCGACGCAGAGCTCCACCCGCAGCTCGTCGAAGATTCGACGGGC
>DAIMHT010000179.1:0-4170 GCA_036723155.1 Actinomycetota bacterium | reverse complement strand
GAGCTCGACGGCGCGACCTGTCTCATGGACCCGGTGCTCGGCGATCCGTTCGAGGAGGGAACGGTGGTCTCGTGTCCCCCGCGAGCCATCGACATCGACTCGCTCCCGGAAGTTGACATCCTCGTCGTCTCACATCGCCATCCCGATCACTTCGACTTGGCTTCGCTGGAGCGGGTCGCGCGCGATGTCGACGCGATTTGCGCGCCCGATCCGCTCATCGTGCACGCGCTTCGGGAGCTGGGCTTCTCGAACGTCCATCCGGTGGTGCCCATGGCCCCGATCCTGGGGGTGGATTTCGAGCTCTTCCCGACCCGGTCCGAACTCACCTCCATCCCCGAGATGGGGATGGTCTTTCGCGACGGCTCCGGGACGTTCTGGAACCAGGTTGACACGCTCCTCTCCGACGAAACAATCGACGCGGTGCGCGACCGCTTCGGAACGATCGACCTGCTCTTTGGGATGTACGCGAGTCAGAACTTCGAGTTTTTCGAGAGCCGCGCGACCGGGTTTCCGGTCGAGACGCATCGGCGGAACCTGGAGACGGCGATGCGGATCGCCCCGACCGTCGTGGTACCCGCGTCGGCCGGATTCCGGTTCTCGGGCGACCACGAGTGGCTCAACGCGTTCCTGTTCCCGATCTCACGTGAACGCTTCGTCGCCGATCTCCGCCGACTGAAGCCGCAGGTGGACGCCCGCGTCGTCGACCCCGGCGACGTGCTCGAGGTCGCCGGGGGCGGCGAGGTCCTGCTCGATGTAGGTGCTTCACCCGTCGTCCGCACCAAAGCCCACGACACCGGGCGCATCGCGTTCGACCCGACGGCGCCCGTTCCCCCGCTCACCGACCCGAACCCCGACGGGTACGGGCCGGCTCGGCTCGAGCGGCTCGCTGTCGGGTTGGTTGCCGGGCTCGGTGAGTGGGTCGCGACCCCGACCGCGTGGGACGACCGCGTGGTGCGGGCGTACCGGGAGTTCGGGGTCCGCTACCGGGTCGGGCTCGTGTTCCCCGACGGCGCGGAGCGACGCTTCGACCTCGACTTCAGCACCGACCCGCCACGACTCTCAGAGGCTGACGTCGGGACACCCGAGGTGGACCTCGTGCACCGGATCGCGGCATCGGCCCTGGCAGGCTGGGCGGAGCACCGCCGCAGCTTCTTTTCGGTGCGCGCCTCCTCGCGCCGGTTCGGGACCGTATACAGGCTCCGACGCGACGACGCCCGAGTCGCGCTCGAGGCTCGGACCCTGCCCGATCTGTTGATGTATTACCTGGTGTACGTGATGGAGGGATCCGAGGTGGCGGCGCTCACCGAAGTCGACCAGCAGCTCTCGGCGCTTCGGGCGCCCGCGTCTCCTGGGTCCTGATAGGCACCCGCTCACTAGAAAGGCCAAACCGACCATGCCCGAGCTCAAGGGAACCAAGACCCACCAGAACCTCAAGGACGCGTTCGCCGGCGAGAGCCAGGCCAACCGGCGCTACATCTACTTCGCGCGGAAAGCCGACGTCGAGGGCTACGCCGACATCGCCGCGCTGTTCCGTTCGGTCTCAGAAGGTGAGACCGGCCACGCCTTCGGGCACTTCGACTTCCTCGCGGAGGCCGGCGATCCGGTCACCGACGCGCCCGTCGGGGCCACTGCCGACAACCTGAGGTCGGCGATCGAGGGCGAGACCTACGAGTACACCGAGATGTACCCCGGGTTCGCTCGCACCGCACGCGAGGAGATCGTCGAGTGGCTCGAAACGCTGGCCCGCGCCGAGAAGAGCCACGCCGGCCGCTTCACCACCGCGCTCGAGTCGGTCAAGTAACCCCGCTCCGAGCTGGCCGTCCGCCAGGGCTTTGGGCGCCTCGAGGAATGACCCCGTGGCCGCCGCCGCTGCCCGTCTCCACGCGCTGACGCGTCACGGGTCGCCGGTCGACCGGTCACAGCTGGTCGCGTTCCGGGCTCTCGATCCCACCAACCGCCCGGCGGCGTTCAAGCGCTACCCGGAGCTGCCCATCCTCCCGCTGCCAACCGACCTCGGAACCTCGGGCGAGGCCACCGCGGCGGCGTTGTCAGGGCGGGCGCATCGCGACCCGCCAGCGCTCGATGCCCAGGTTCTCGCCCGCCTGCTGTTCTTCACCGCCGGCGTCACCCGGGTGAGCCACCCGGCGGGTGGCGGCGACCCGACCTGGTTCCGCGCTGCGATGTCAGCGGGCAACCTCCACCCCATCGAGGTCTACGTCGTCTGTGACCGACTCGGCGAGGTCCGCGCTGGCGTTTATCACTTTGCCCCTCTCGAGGTGGGCCTCACCATGTTGCGCGACGGGGACCACCGCGGGGTGCTGGCTGCCGCGACGGTCGCGCCCGAGGTCGCTGCCGCGTCGTGCAGCGTCGTGCTGACCGGGATCCCATTCCGTACCGCGTGGAAGTACGGGGAGCGCGGCTACCGCCATCTCTTCTGGGATGCGGGCAGCATGCTGGGGAATTTCCTCGCGCTCGCCGACGCGCATGGACTCCCGGCTCGCGTGCACGTCGGGTTCGTCGATGGCGCCGTCGCCGAACTCATCGACGTTGACGGCACCGACGAGCTGCCCCTCGCGGTCGTGACGATCGGGCGCGGGCCAGTCGCGCGGCCGCCCCTGGGCCAGGTCAAGCGCGCGGCACGCCCGGACATGAGGACGGCGCCCATCGCGCCGCACCCGATCCATTTCCCGCTCATCCACGAGGCCCACGACGACGGAGACCTCGCCGATCCCGACGCGGTGGAGGCGTGGCGCGCGGCGACAGTGTCAGTCGGCGTGCCCGCGGCCGACGAGCTCGACATCCCCGCCCGCGCCGGCCACGAACCGCTCGAGGACGTCATCCTCCGGCGCGGTTCGACGCGCCTCATGCGCCGCGACCCGGTTTCCCACGACCTCCTCTCCTGGGGCACCGGGGTGGTGGCCCGGCCCGTCCGGGGCGACTTCATCGCCGAGGGCCGCGGCCTCGTGCAGCACTTCCTCGCCGTGCACGCGGTCGAGGGCGTCGAGCCCGCCGCGTACCGCTGGCGCGCCGGGCTCCTCGAGCAGCGACGGGCCGGCGAGTACCGCGACGTAACCGCGCACCTGTGCCTCGATCAGCCGCTCGGCGGCGACGCGGCGTTCACCGCCTTCCACGCCGCCGACCTCGACGGCCTGCTCGCTCAGCTCGGCTCCCGCGGCTACCGCGCCGTTCACCTCGAAGCCGGCATCGCGGCCGAGCGGCTCGCGCTCGCGGCCTTCACCCTCGGCTACGGCGCGACCGGCCTCACCTTCTACGACCAGCTCGTCTCGCAGTTCTTCGGCACACCCGCGCAGTGTCTCCTCGTGACCGCGGTCGGCGTCCCCGCCTACCGCAACCGCGCCGGTCACACACCCGGCACGCCGGCCGAGCTCGCACACTTCGACCAGCTCATGAGCCGCCTCGAGTCCCGGCTCCGTGGCGGGCCCTAGAGACCGACATGGGACTGCTCGCGCCCCTCGCCCGATTCAGCGTTCTCGGGGCTCCCTCTCCGTCGAGCCTCAATCCCCCCGCACCAGGTAGACGCGGTCGTGTTCCCGAGCGCGCTTGGCCACTTCGATGCCAACACTGTCGCCCACCGTGGCCGAGTCGACGGGCGCGTGCTCGAGTTGCATCGACTCGATCTTCTGCGTGAATTCCGCCGTGCGACCGACGACGCGGATGGTGTCGCCCACGCGCAGCTCTCCCACCGTGACCTCAACGATGGCGACGTGTGGCTTCCCGAAGTAGTGCGTCACCCTCCCGACGAGTTGCTCCCCCATAGTCGTGCTCCCCCTCGGCTCGTGGAGCTGCATTGTCCCGCAGAAGCCAGCCACGGGCGCCCACGCGAGCGATGCCGAGATCCACCGGTGCCTGTTACCCACCCCGTTCGCCAAGCAAGACGCGAAGACTGAGCACATCACGCCAACCCCGTGGGGTGTCAAAACCCGGGCCGCCCCATTGGCCGGCTCTTCGCACGGGGACGGCCGGCGGATGCCTCGGACCCTGCCCTAGCGAAGATGCCGTCTCCAGCCACGGCGGGCGACGTCGTCGCTACCGCGGGTGGCCTGGCCCAGCGACGATCCGTGAATGTCGTGATCCCGGAGGGGTCCGTCACACTCGGTTCAGGCCGAGACGAACGTGCTGGTCACGGCCTGGATCGAGTTTGTGCACCCC
>DAIMHT010000178.1:1837-4174 GCA_036723155.1 Actinomycetota bacterium | reverse complement strand
CTAGGGCGCGGCGCTCGGCGCGTGGTCAGCGTCGGACGGTAGCTCGGGCGCGAGCTGTGACCACCGGCGCGCCGCGAGCGCGCTGATCCCGACCGCGGCGAGCACGACGACAGTCGGTTCGGCGGGCACCCGGAATCGGGGGGTGCCGTAGAACACCGCGGCCGAGATCAAGACCAGCCACACCGGGGTGAGCAGGAGCCAGATCCGCGCCCGGCGTCGTCGCAGCCAGATCGCGCCCGCAACCACGAACGGCAGCAGCGCCAAGAACGACGCGATGCCGAGATAGGAGGCCCATCGCGGCCGGCCCTCCCCCGCGTTGTAGCGCGCGATCTGACCCGGCGTGTACACACCCAGGAGACGACCGAAGCGGGCCAGGACGACGACCGGCAGCTGGCCCTTGTGGCCGTCGATGTAGTCCGTGGCGAGGTTGCGGTCGCGCAGCGCCTCGACCGACTGGTCGCCGCGGGGCGCTTTCGGCGGGAGGCAGGCAAGCGACCAGAACCCGATGACGGGTCGGTGGTAGGTCGTGGCGCAGTTCGCGCCGAGCAGCGCGATGCCGTCACCCGTCGACAGGAACGTCGGCTCTTGGAAGCGGGCGAGGTTGAAGCCGATCCAGGGGGCCATGATCAGCACCGCCGCCGCGACCGCCACCCCCATGCCTTGCAGCTGCATCGGTCGGTGCTCCCGCCATGCGAACCACGCCGCGGGCAGCGCGAGGAACGGGACCAGGAGGATGAGCTCGGCCCGGGTGAGCGCGGCGAGCCCGCACGTCGCGCCCAACGCGGCCGCCACGCCCCAGGTCGGGCGGCGCAGCATCCGGTACGCCAGCAGCAGCGCCCCCACGGTGGTCAGGGCCGCGAGGGTCTCGGACATGAGGAGCCCATCGTTCATCCACAGGTTCGGGTACAGCGCGGCGATGCCCGCCGCGACGAGGCCGACCGATTCGCCCGCGACTCGGCGACCGAGGAGGCCAATGAGGCCGACGACCGCGGTGCCGAGCAGCGCCATCGTGAATCGCATCCAGAGCTGGCTGTCGCCCGGGAGCTCCGCGGCGGGGAGGAGGGCCACGACCGTGAGGGGCGGGTGGTCGGCGGCCTCGGCACCCGAATGCGGGCCGGGGAACGGGTTCACGAATCCGTGTCCGCCGGCGACGCTCTTGGCTTCCAGCTCGTAGAACGCGGCGTCGTAGAAGCCGGTGTCGAACTGCGTGACGATGAGCACGTAGCCGACGCGGAAGGCGAGGGCCCCGAGGACGATGAGGAGGAGGACGCGCCGGAAGCGCGGAGTCGTGCGGGTGGTCACGGGGGGCGCGGTCACGGTCGGCGCCACCCGGAGAGCAGCGCGCCCGCCATCGTCCGGACGCTAACGGGCTGACCGCGGCGCCCGCCACCTCGACCCCGAGGTCGGGCTCGCGGGTTCGATCCGATGCCACCGCTCAGGCGGACTACGCGGCTTCGGGGACACCGCCCACGAACACGACCCGCAACACGAAGACGTTCCGCGCACCGAAGGGATAGCCGACGTTCCCGTGGACCCAGGCGTGTAGGACCATCCAGAGCTGGCCGGAGGGATCGGTGAAGAACTCCTGGCCCCGGGACCCTGCGCGGTGAAGTTCGAGCCGAGCCACGGGTGATCGAGCGCCTTGGTGCAGGGACCCGACGGGCTGGTGCAGACGGCGTAGCCGATGGCGTAGTTCGCGGTGTTCCACTGTCCCCCGGAGTAGAAGAGGTAATAGCTGCTGCCGTCGCGCACCATGCTGGGCGCCTCGACGACATGGTTCTCCCACGCTTGGTTCGCCGTGAGGAGCGTCGAGGGCGCACCGACGAGTCGCAGCCCCGTCGGGTCGAGCGGCTGAGACGAGATGCTCGCCGCCGGGCCGTCGTTCTTCCACAGCAGGTAGGCCTGGCCGTTGGCGTCGACGAACGGGCTCGGGTCGATGGCGCCGGTCGAGGGGCAGATCATGGGTCCCGACGACCGGTCCACGAACGGGCCCGCGGGCTGGGCGGCGATGGCGGCGGAGATGCACAGCCCGTTGGAACCGCTCGGGCGGGTGGCGTAGTAGAGGACGAACGCGCTGCCTCGTTGCAGGACGGACGGCGCCCACACCTCATCGCCGGCGGACCACGCGGGGAGCGTCGGGAGCGCGTCGTGGCGGCTGCCGCTCCCAGTGATTCCGCTGGTCGTGAGCACCGGAACGTGGTAACCGGCGGTGTTCGTCGAGTACAGGTAGTACGTGTCGCCGACGCGGAGGACGAACGGGTCGGGAAAGTCGTTGCAGTACACCGCGGGGCTGGACCCGTGGAACGCTTGGCGGAGCAGATGGGTGATCCCGCCCGA
>DAIMHT010000178.1:0-1737 GCA_036723155.1 Actinomycetota bacterium | reverse complement strand
GCGGCTCGCTCCGATGAGTCCCGCGGGACGCGATCGTCCTACCAGCGTGGTCCGACGAACCGTCTACGCCATGGTGGTGCTCGCCCGCGACGAGGTCGAGGTGGCGAGCTGGCCGCTCGCGGGGTGGGGCCGTCCTGACCTCGGGGTGGTGGGCCGGCTGGCTCGGCTGCAGCTCACCGCGTGTCGGGTGGGCTGCTCGGTCCGGCTGCGTGATCCGTGCGTCGAGCTGGTGGAGCTGCTCGACCTGCTGGGGCTGGGCGAGGTCGCGGGCTGACCGGCTAGCCCTCGAGGCGAGGGGGAAGACCGAACGCCGCGAACAGGTCGGTGTCGAGGAAGCTGTGGTGCCCGACGATCCGGTCAGCGGAGAGCTCGATGACCTGGATGGCCCACGGCTCGTAGCCACCCTGTCCGTCGGGTTTGTACGAGCCGAAGGCGGCGCTGCCGTTGGCCGAGGTGGCGACAAGTCGCGAGCCCCGGCAGCCGTGGCCTTGACCGAGGAAGAACCGGCCCATCTCCTCGGGCCCGCGCAACCAGAAGTTGTACGGCGGCATGGACATGACGGCATCGTCGTGGAGCAGCGTGACGAGCGAGGTGATGTCGTAGCGCTCGAACGCGTCGACGTACCGGGCGAGCAGCGCCTGCTGCTCCGCGTCCAGCGATTGCGGCTGCTCCGAGGCGGCCACGTTGCGGGCGGCGAGCGTCGCCCGAGCCCGCTGGAGCGCGCTGTTGACCGACGCCACGCTGGTGTCGAGCAGCTCGGCGACCTCCGTCGCCTGCCAGCGCAAGACCTCGCGCAGGATCAGCACCGCCCGCTGGCGAGGCGGGAGGTGCTGGAGCGCGGTGACGAACGCGAGCCGGACGGATTCCCGTGATGCCGCCAGCTCCGCGGGATCCCCGTCGGCAGGTGCGATTCGGGCGTCCGGAAGGGGCGTCATCCAGACGTGCTCGGGCAGCATGGGACCCAGCGCCGAGTCGGCCGTCGAGGCCGGCCCCAGATCCATCGCGACGGCGCGACGCTGCCGGCCTCGCAGCAGGTCGAGGCACACGTTCGTCGCGATTCGGTACAGCCACGAGCGGAGGGTGGAGCGGCCCTCGAAGCGGTCGAGGCCCTGCCACGCCCGCACCATCGTCTCCTGGATGGCGTCATCGGCCTCGAAGACCGAGCCGAGCATCCGGTAGCAGTAGCCGGTCAGCTCGCGGCGGTAGTGCTCGAGGTCCTCGGGCCGGACATCGCGGACAGGGTCGGGTCGGACGGCCACCGCGTCGGAGCCTAGGGCGACGCTCATCGACCTCGAGCCTCCCAGTAGGCGTCGGTGAGCTCGATGATCTGGATGCAGTTGCCATCGGGGTCGAGGAGCGTGCCGAACCACGCGTCGCCCCGGAACTCCGGCTCGACCAGCCACGTCACCCCGAGGCGGTCGAGGTGGGCGCCGGTCGCACGGGCGTCGTCAACGTGGAAGTTGAGGATCGCCCGTGCCGGCTCAGGGTTCCGGGCCGCGACGTCATCCCGTCCGTCGACGAGCACCGCCACCTCCCCGAAGTGGAGGAAGCCATCGGGATCCGGTGTCGCCTCGAACGCCTGCTCGTACCAGCGGCGGAGCCGGACCGGGTCAGCGGTGGCCAACAGGATGCTGCCAAGGGCCGGTGCGGGCATGGACGCTCTCCTCCGTCGTCGCACCACCGGGCGTGGTGCCTCCACGAGTACGACGCCGCGACCGCCAAGAACTCATCGGTCAC
>DAIMHT010000177.1:0-4186 GCA_036723155.1 Actinomycetota bacterium | reverse complement strand
GCCCGCAGCTTGAACACGGCCCAGAGGGTCTCGACCCACTCGACCGAGTTGTAGGCGTAGATCCCCACGTGGTCGCCGGGTCCGATCCCGTGGTCCGCGAGGTGGTGCGCGAGGCGGTTGGCGCGCTCCTCCATCTCGGTGTAGGTGCGGCGCTGACCCTCCGCGACCAGGTACTCGCGAGCTCCGAAGTGGTCGGCGGCGTGCTCGAACAGGTCAGCCAGGTTGAACTCCATCGCGCTGCACTCTACGAGCCGACCTGACAGCCCGTCAGACGGCACCCCGCCTCGCCCGGGTCGGGGCGCGCTCCGAGTCGGCCGTGGCGCCCGGCGCAGGCGGTGTGGTTCACTGACGCTCCCGTCAGTCACCCCAGGCCGCGAGGGAGCACCCGTGGACCGCACGCCCGTCATCGTCGGAACCGGTCTGTCCGACTATCCGAAGGCGCCGCACCTCGACGGCGTCCAGCACCACGTGCAGGCGATGCAACGGGCGCTGGCCGATTCGGGGGTCGACAAGGCCGACCTCGACGCGTACGTCGGCGTCGGCGGGTCCGGCGGGATGATGGTCGACGACGCGGTGACGATGGCCGAGTACCTGCGGATCGACCACCGCTACCTCGACGGCACCATGACCGGCGGGTCCTCCTTCGAGTTCCATGTGCAGCACCTCGCCGCCGCGATCCGCGAGGGGCTCTGTGACACGGCCCTCGTCACCTACGGCTCGGACCAGCTCTCCAAGATGGGACGCATGCTGGGAACCGGCGGCTTCCAACGCCCCGGGCAGCGGGTGACCGGCCCCATCCAGTACGAAGCGCCGTACGGCAACTCGTTGGTCGGCGCGTACGCGATGCATGCCATGCGCCATATGCACGAGTTCGGGACGACGTCGGAGCAGCTCGCCGAGATCGCCGTCGGGGTGCGCGAATACGCCGGGCTGAACCCGCACGCCATCTACCGGGACCCGATCACGGTCGACGACGTCATCAACAGCCGCATGATCGCCGATCCGCTGCACAAGCTCGACTGCTGCGCGATCACCGACGGCGGCGGCGCGTTCATCATGACCACCGCCGAACGGGCGAAGGACCTGCCGCAGCCCCCGGTCTATGTCCTCGGCGCCGCCGGGGCGCAGACCCACTGGAACGTCGGGCAGCAGACCGACTTCACGAGCTGCGCCGGGGCCCTCGCGGGACCGGTCGCGTTCGGACGGGCCGGCCTCACGCCCGACGACGTCGACATGTTGATGTTCTACGACTCGTTCACGATCACCTGCCTGATCCTCCTCGAGAGCCTCGGGTTCGTCCCGAAAGGTGAGGGGGGCCCCTTCGTCGCCGAAGGCAACCTCAAGCGGGGTGGCCGCTGGCCGCTCAACACCGACGGGGGCGGGCTCTCGTCCAGTCATCCCGGGATGCGGGGGATCTTCTTGATCATCGAAGCCGTCCGGCAGCTCCGAGGGCAGGCCGGTGAGGCCCAGGTCCCCGACTGCAAGGTGGCGGTGTGCGCGGGGTCCGGGGGCTGGTTGAGCTGCATCGGCGTCGCGATCCTCGGCGCCGACCGTCCATGAGAGGGACAGCATGAGCGACGTCACGACTGCGGACGAATGGAAGAAGCCGCTCCCGCAACCCGACGACGTCAACCGGCGCTACTGGAGCGCCGCCGCCGAGGGTCGCCTCGTCATTCAGGAGTGCCCGCATTGCTCGCACCGCCAGTTCTACCCCCGGGCCCTGTGCACGCAATGCGGCGACGAACCGGAGTGGATCGACTGCACGGGACGCGGAACGGTGCACACCTTCACGATCATCCGTCAGATGGGGATGCGGCCCTTCCGGGACGAGCTGCCGTACGTCGTGGCGATGATCGAGCTCGAAGAGGGCCCGCTGATCATGGGCAACATCACCGACTGCGACCCCGAAACCGTCGAGATCGGCGCCCCGGTGACGGTGCATTTCGTGCGCGCCGCCGACGAGGTCGGTGTCCCGTACTGGCGGCTCGCGACCTGATCCGCCGGCCGGCTCGCGTCAGCGGGGCCGGCGGCCGTCCTTCGGTGCGATGAAGACGATCGACGCCTCCGCGAGGAGCTCGCCCTCACACGACGAGCGGCCCCACACCCAGATCTTGCGACCCTCGACCCGGTCGACGCCGGCGATGTAGTCGATCCGGCGCCCGAGCGGCGTGGGCCGCACCATCTTCACCGTCAACGTGCCCGTGTAGCCCGTTTGCCCGCCCGCCAGCTGGGCCGCGCCCATCAGGTCGTCGAACGCGGCCGCGACGAAGCCACCGTGGACATGACCGATCGGTCCCTCGTAGGCCGGGGAGTACACGGCCGAGCCGGTCGTGACCGTGTCGGTGACGGTCCACTGCACCGGAGGAGCCAAGGGGTTGCTCCGGCCGCTGATCCCGCTCCGCTCGAGGAGGGTGCCTTGGGCGCCGGTCTGTGATCCGAGCCCGCCGGTGGCGTGCAAGCTCGGGAACGGCTCGAGCGCGTCGGCCACGGCGCGGACCTGCTCGGTGGCGTGCTCCACGGCCTCGCCATCGACGGCGTCGCTGTCGAGATGAGCCACGAGCTCGATGACACGCTTGACCTCGTGGACGAGGTGGTGCTTGCGGGCGCGGGCCTCGTTCTCGGGCGGATCGAGGGCGATGTAGGTGGTGCGGGCGTCGGGGGGGAGACTCACGCGGGAAGGATACGCGGACCGATCCCCGGGCCTCAGGGGCGGGGGCCGGGGACGCCTCGGAACGAGTACGGCTCCGATCCTCGCCCATGCACGATCGTGTGCACGAGCCCGTGCTCGTCGCTCTCCAACAACGCCACGATGGCGTCGGCAACGTCGTCCGGGTCGAGCATGGGGCGGCCCTCGGCGCTGATCGCCGCCTTCCGGTCGGGTGGGAGCAGTCCGGTGTCCACCCCGCCGGGGCAGATCGCATGGAGCCGCACCCCCGCGGCGGCGAGCTGCGGCGCGGCGCTCCGGACCAGACCCACGATCCCGTGCTTCGTGGCCGCGTAGATCGGGTCGGCGCCGTAGGGACCCAGACCCGCGAGTGACGCCGTCGCGACGATCGCGCCCCCGTGCGGGGCGATCATCGGTGCCAGCGTCTGGATCCCGAGCACGACGCCGTCGAGGTTCACCGCCCGGACTCGCTCGTATCGCTCCGCGGTCACGTCGAGGAACGGCCGCGGCACCACGCTCGTCAACATCCCGGCGTTCAGCACCGCCCGCGTGACTCGACGCCCATCGCGTTCGAGCGAGGCCGCGAGCTCGGCCCAGGCCGCCGCGTCGCCGACATCGAGCGACACGTACGTCGCACCCACACCGTCTGCGACGCCCCGGCCGGCGTCGTCGTTGATGTCACAGCACACGACGGCGAAGCCCTGGCTCGCCAGGCGTCGCGCCGTCGCCGCGCCGATCCCGGACGCCGCACCCGTGACGACCCCGACCGGCGGGGCGCTCACGCAGAATCCGATTCGCGGGGATCGACGAGCGCGAGGGCCCGAACGGCTGGCGCATGGCGGTGCAGGGTGTCGAGCAGCAACGTGTCCAGGGTCGGACGGGGCACGACACACTCCGCGCACTCCGCCGACTCGAGGACCAGACGCAGCGAGACCCGACCGGAGTCGGCATCCCAGCCCTCGACGATGACCGTCGCGCCGTCAGGACCGAGAAAGCCGTCGACCGCGGCCAGGCCCGCCGTGAGCCCCGGCGGCTCGGCGGCGATCACGATTCACCGAGCCGGGGCCGGTTGCGCGACAGGTGCGCGCCGTTGTCGGCCAGGACGAGCTGGCCGGTCACGCCGCGACCCAAGTCGGACGCCAACGCGACGACGAGCGCCGCCAGGTCGGCGGGCTCGTTCAGCCGGCCGAGCGGGATGGACGTCACCAGCGCGGCGAGGTAGTCGTCCGACAGGGCGGGCCGAACCGTCTCCGTGAGGGTGGTGCCCGGGGCGACCGCATTGACCCGGATGCCGAACGTCCCGAGCTCAACCGCGAGGGTCTGGGTCAAGTGGTTGATCGCGGCCTTCGCGGCGCCATAGGCCGCGAGGCGCAACGCCGGCCGGGTGCTCTCGCCGGAGCTGACGTTCAGGATCACCCCACCGTGCCCGGCCTCGACCATCGCTCGGGCCTCGGCTCGGCAGCAGTCGGCGGTCACGAAGAGGTTCTGCGACACGACCTCCACCACGTAGGCGCTGTCCTG
>DAIMHT010000176.1:0-4212 GCA_036723155.1 Actinomycetota bacterium | reverse complement strand
GACCTCGTCCGGGACGGGGTCAGCCCGAAAGTCTCGGATGGCTCCGGTCGCCCGCAGTGCCTCGTGCAACTCCATCAGGCCACGAACGTAGCGCCGCCGATTGGCGGAGATGCCGGCCGGGTCCGCTATCGGGCCTGGGTGGGCATGTGCTGCGTCAGGGGCGCCAACGGGACGGTCGAGAGGTCGGCGCATTCCCGGTTCACGAGCGCGGTGCTGAGCCCGGCGTACGGGAGCGTCGGCACCGCGAGGCGGGGAGGACGCGTGAGCTGCAAGGTGCTCGTGAGGTCCGAGACCGCGCTGCGCCGCCAGTCGGAGACGTTGGGGACCTCGACGCCGAAGCGGGTCTCGATGAATCGGAGCAGCGAGGTGTGGTCGAACGTGTCGGAGTTGATGTGGCCACCGCGACTGAACGGCGAGATGACGAGCATCGGGACCCGAAACCCGAGCCCGATGGGGCCGTTGATCCCGCCCGCTCCGGTCGGGAGCGGGTCGGTGGTCACGAACTCCCCCGGAGTTCCGGGAGGGGGACTCGGTGGCGCGACATGGTCGAAGAAGCCCCCGTTCTCGTCCCACGTGACGAACAGCACGGTCTTGGCCCACACCTTCGGGTTGCTGAGCAACGTCTGAAGGACGTGGCCGGTCACCCGGGCGCCGGTGTTGGGAGGTGCCGCGGGGTGCTCGTCTTGGCCTGGTGGAGCGTTCAGCCACGACACCGACGGCAACGTGCCGGCCGCGACGTCGGCGACGAAGTCGTGCGGGTAGGTGGGAGCGAACGCGTTGCGGTACAGCGCGGTGCCGGGGTCGGCGTACTGCTGGTAGCGGACCAAGATGTTGTTCGTGTTCGCCGTCGATTGCAGGCTGCTCGGGTCCTGATAGATCCGCCAGGACACGCCTTGCGCTTGGAGGCGTTCGGGCATCGTCGTCCACGAGTACTGGGCCGCATTCGTGACGACGCGGGACCCGGGGGGTGCCGTGAAGTTCGCCGCGTTCGTCACGACCGGACCACCGGCTTGACCGGTGGGATCGACGGTGCCCGACATCGAGTAGTGACGGTTCGGGTCGCTCGGTGCCAACGCGGAGCAGAAGTAGTGGTCGCAGAGCGTGAACGTGTCGGCGAGCGCGTAGTACAGCGGCAGATCCGGACGGGTGTAGTAGCCCATCATGAACGGAGCCTTGTAGCGACCGTCGGTCGCCAGGTGTGCGACCGCCCACTGGTCCATGCGACCGCCGTTGAACGCGGCGTGCTGCGTGGTCCATTCGTGCGAGACGTCGTACGTGCAGGCGCCGCTCCCGCCGGCGGCGTTCAGATGGAACGGCAGCAGCCGGCCCGGCGGCGAGCCGGTGGTTCGTCGCGGATCGACCTGGGAGAAGACCCCGAGGTCGTCCTTCGGGTGGTCGTCGAAGCCTCGACCCTTGGGATAGGTGCCGAAGTAGTGGTCGTACGACCGGTTCTCTTGGATGAGGATCACGACGTGCTCGATCTGCCTGAGATCCGCCGGCGTGGGGGGAACCGCCAGGTCATGGTGCGTGACCGCGAGCCCGGAGGAGCCGGGGAGCGACCGCGACCACGGATAGAGGGCCGCACCGGTACCGAGGAGCGCAGCGTTGCGGAGGAACTCGCGACGGTCGACGGAGTCTCGGGTCATGGGGCGACGACCCGGTCGATCTCCGAACGACGCCCGGGTGGCCGCTGGCCCTCGTAGCGACGATTCGATCGGACGATCTCGCGGCTGACCATCGCGGCGCCTCCCCCCTGGTTGCCGAGACGTGCCCACCGACCGGGTCGGGTGCCGTCGGGAACGTCGAACGTTGTGCGCAGCGTAGAACGAGAGACGGCTCGTCGCGCTGGTCCCGGACCGGTCGGGTGGTGGCCGAGTCGGCGCGGTCGTAGCCTCTCGCTTCGAGTCGAAGGTGGAGGAACACGATGCGCATCGGGATCTTCGGTGGCGACACGGCCAACGGGCCGCTGAGCTCGATCGTGGACGCGGCGCGGTCGGCGGCTGACGCGGGCTTCGCGTCCTTCTGGCTGCCGCAGGTCTTCGGGGTCGACGCCCTCACCGCGCTGGCCCTGGTTGGCCGTGAGGTCCCTCGGATCGAGCTCGGGACGGCGGTGGTGCCGACGTTCCCGCGCCACCCAGTGGTGTTGGCACAACAGGCGCTCACGACCCAGGCCGCGACCGACGGTCGATTGGCCCTCGGAATCGGGCTCTCGCATCAACTGGTGATCGAGGGCATGTACGGGTACTCGTTCGACAAGCCGGCCCGGCACATGCGCGAGTACTTGGAGATCCTCATCCCCCTCATTCAGTCCGGCAACGTGTCGTACACGGGCGAGACGCTGAGCGGTCGCGCCGGTATCGAGGTCAAAGGAGCCACGCCCTGCCCGGTGCTGCTCGCCGCGCTCGGGACGAAGATGCTGAAGCTCGCCGGTGGCGTCGCCGACGGAACCGTCACCTGGATGACTGGTCCGGCGACCATCGAGGCGCACATCGTGCCCACCATCACCAAGGCCGCCGCCCAGGCAAGTCGTCCGGCGCCGCGGGTCGGTGTCGGCCTTCCCGTCTGCCTGACCGACGACGTCGACGCGGCCCGGGAGCGTGCCGCCCGGAACTTCGAGATCTACGGGTCGTTGCCCTCCTACCGGGCCATGCTCGACCGGGAAGGCGCTGCGGGGCCGGCCGACGTGGCGGTCGTTGGTGACGAAGGGGCCATCCGCCAGCAAGTGGAGCGCCTCGAAGCGGGGGGTGCGACCGACCTCGTCGCCAACGTGTTCGGCTCCGGCGAGGAGCGGGCTCGAACCACCGCGCTGCTGCAGGCGCTGCTCTAGGACCAGGCCCTCAGCGCAACGACCGCGGAGGCTCCGTGATGCTCATCGCGCGGTGGGTCAGCCGCCGATCGAGGGCCGCGACCTCGACGACACGAGACGCAGACCCCGGAGCAGGTCGACGACGTCGCGGGTCGGCGTCAGGGCGCCGGCTTCGGAGCGGGCGTCGAGGCCAGCTGGGGAATGTTGGGGCCGCCGATGCAGCTACAGCAGTGGTCCGTGTTGAAGTGGCTCCAGGTGCGTTCGGCCACGCCGAACGCGGCTGAGGTTCGGCGGTCCTTCCGCATCTGCGCCACGACCGGGGCGATCTCGGCGGGTGCCCGTGACTGGACCTGCTCGAGGAGCGCGGTGAGGCGAGCCTGGTCGTGGCCGCGGTACTCGTCGACGCTGCGCGACGCGCTGCAGTAGCTGACCGAACCCGCGCTGGCGGTGCTCGGGGCGGTGGTCGTGATGACGACGCCGATCGCCGCCCCACCGATGGCCAACATGAGGGCACCGGCCGCGATCGCCTTCCGGCGCGTCGTCACGCGCGGGCGGGGAGGATCCCCGGTCATGTGGTCGCGCGGCCGATCAGCGCGCCGCTCGCCGGCGCCGTTCGAGCTGCATCCCGACCCAGGCCAGCGCACCACCGATGACGACCACCCCCGGCGGTCCGATCGGCCCGAACCGACGTCCGGGGTGAGCGGGACCTTGCACCGCGCCCGACGAACGCCACGACATGATCGACCACCGGGCCTGGGCGGACATGGCGGAGCCGCCCGACGCGAACGAGCCCACCGACAGCCACGACGCGAACGAGCCGATCGACCCGACGCTGAGGAACGAGCCAATCGAACCGATCGAAAGGACTGATCCTTTCGACGCGATCGAGAGGAGTGAGTCCTCGGACCACAGCGACCATCGGGAGGTCGCGACGCGCTGGTCGTGTCCCACCAGTCCATTCTGACCTCGCGGCGAGGCGCGGGTCGGCCGGACGGCCCTCGGCCCTGATCGGGGCCTGTCCGCCGGTTCACAACGTCTTGATGATCCTGGCGTCCCATGAGGTCATGCCCGAGGACAACCAGCGAGGCGGCCCCGGGCCCTCGTCCCGAGGGCGACGGCGGGTCGCGCTGGCCGTGCTGGTCGGGCTGCTCGCCTATGTGGCGATCTCGGTCGCGGGTGGCGTGACCGCGGGGATCGGTGCCCTCGAACGAGCCGACGTGACCTGGCTGCTCGCCGCCCTCGCCGCGGAGGCGGCGGCATACCTCTTCCTCGCGGCACAGCTCCGCCGTGTCATCGGCCCTAACGTTCACCTACCGGCCGGGACGGCGTTTCGGCTCGCCATGATCCTGTGCGGCTTTGGGTGCGTCACTCCGGCGTCGCCCGCGGAGGGGATGGTGATCACCGGT
>DAIMHT010000175.1:0-4228 GCA_036723155.1 Actinomycetota bacterium | reverse complement strand
CAGCCCGCCCAGATCCAGCGCCGCGGTGTCGAGGGCGCGGGCGTCGACGACGCGGGCGGGGTCGGTCATGGGGTCGACACCGAGGCGGGCCCAGGCCAGCTCCGCGAACGACAGCCCCGGGACCGTGGTCAGCTCGACGCGTCCGTCCCGGGCCGCGTCGTGGAGGAGGGCGACGGTCCGTTCGGCGACGTTGGGGCTTCCGGGGACGGCGTACGCCACCTCGCCGTGGTCGTGCGCGGCGCCGACGAGCGCGGCCACGATCTCGTCGTAGACGACACCGAGGTCGGCGGCGCGGTCATACCGGTCGTCGAAGGTCTCGAACGTGATCCCGTCGGCGGCGAGCGCGGCGACGGTGGGGTGGCGGGCGGTGCGGGCGTAGCGGGCCGGGATGCGTTCGAGGGCGGCGCGGGCGACGGGGAGGAGGAGGTCGACGCTGCCTGGCCCGAGCCCCACGACGACGACGCGGCCGGGCGCCGCCATCACCCGGTGGGCGTCGGGGTCGACGAGGACCCGCCGCTGCTACTGGGCGCGCGGGCGGTGACCGGGGCGACGACCCGGCCGTTGCGGCGGTCCCAGGTGCCGTAGCGGGCGTCGACGGTCACGGCTTCACCGCGGGCGAGGCCGAGGACCTGGCCGTCCGCGACGTTCTTGATCTCGGACGGCGGCGGCTGGTCCGAGACGAGGATGAGATGGAAGCCGTACTGGCTCTGCACCGGGTCGGACACCTGACCGATGGGCAGCGTCTGGGCCGCCTGCTGGAACGGAGCGACGAACTGCTGACTGTCGAGACAGCCGACGCTGCCGCCCTGGCCGGCTGACGCCTGGTCGGTCGAGTGTTGCCGGGCGAGGGTCGCGAAGTCTCCCCCCGCGGTGAGCGCGGCCTTGATCGACTGCGCCTCGGCGAGGGTCGCGACGAGGATGTGGGCCACGAACCGGTGCGACGGGCAGGCTTGGAGCGCCGCCTGGCGCAACGCGGGTGATGCGTTCGCCGTCAGCGTCCGGGTGAGGGCGGCTTCTCGCGCGAACCGGTTGCGCAGATTGGACCGGAACGACGCGGGGAGGGTGCGGATGACCTGTTCGCTGCCGAGGAGCTGCACCGCGAGGGCTTCGCCGGCTTGGCGGTCGCCGGCGGTGACGTGCACCCGGTGGCTGGTGACGACCCCGTCGGCGAAGGTCTGCGCGATGCGCAAGCTCAACCATCCGGCGGTAAATCCGGACGAGATCGACCCCGGGATGGTGGAGAGGGGTGCGGTCTGCGTCTGGTGGAGGAGCTTCTTGAGCGTGGCGTTGTCGGCGAGGGCCGACAGCTCGCTGTCGACGTCGGACTGCGAGACCCGCTGACCTTGCGCGCTGTAGGCGACGGCACCGTCGTTGAGGACGAGGTACGCGGCGAAGCCGCCGGCGAGGGCGACGACGACGAGCGCGGCGACGAGGGCGGGAAGGCGCTTCACGGCGCCGCGGAGCCTACCGGGACGTCCGTGGCGCGGGGCACCAGCGCGTCGAGCAGCGTCGTGAGCGTCTCGGCGACCTCCGCCGGGCGGACCCTTAGGGGGACGAGCACCTCTTCGGTGCTGACCTTCGCTCCCGGCGCGAGTCGCGCCAGGCGGACCTTCTGGGATTCGCGCAGCGCCAGCCCGCGGATGCGGGCGGCACCGGCGGCGACGGCGAGGCTGCGGATGCCGAGACGGACACACTCGGCGCGGAGCCGGGCCGCGGCGAGGAGCGCTTCGGCCGCGGCGGGGGGCGGCCCGTACCGGTCTTCCCATTCGGCGCGGACGTCGTCGACGTCACCGGGGTCGGTGACCGCGGCGAGGCGCCGGTAGGCCTCCATGCGGACGTCGTCCCGGGCGACGTAGTCGCGCGGCAGGTGCGCGTCGACGGGGAGGTCGATGGTGACCTCGACGGGCTCGGGGACGGGTTCGCCTTTGAGCTCGGCGACGGCCTCGGTGACCATCTGGCAGTAGAGATCGAAGCCGACGGCGGCGATGTGGCCGGACTGGTTGGCGCCGAGCAGGTTGCCGGCCCCGCGGATCTCGAGGTCGCGCATGGCGATCTTGAAGCCCGAGCCGAGGTCGGTGAACTCGCCGATGGTCTTGAGCCGCTCGTAGGCCTCCTCGGTGAGCGCCCGGTCACGGGGATGGAGCAGGTACGCGTAGGCCCGCTGGCCTCGGCGACCGATGCGGCCTCGCAGCTGGTACAGCTGGGCCAGCCCGAGGCGGTCGGCGCGGTCGACGACGAGGGTGTTGACGGTCGGGATGTCGAGGCCGCTCTCGATGATGGTCGTGCAGACGAGGACGTCGTACTCGCGTTCCCAGAAGTCCATGACGACGCGCTCGAGGCGGGACTCGTCCATCTGGCCGTGCGCGATCCCGATGCGCGCTTCGGGGACCAGGTCGCGGAGGTGCTCGGCGGTGAACTCGATGTCTTTGACCTGGTTGTGGACGAAGAACATCTGGCCTTCGCGGAGCAGCTCGCGGCGCAGCGCCTCGGCGACGGCCCGGTCGTCGTACTCGCCGACGAAGGTGAGGATCGGCTGACGGTCCTCGGGTGGGGTCGTGACCATCGACAGGTCCCGGATGCCGGTGAGGGACATGTCGAGGGTCCGGGGGATCGGGGTCGCGGTGAGCGTGACCACGTCCACACCGATCCGCAGCGCCTTGATCTGCTCCTTGTGCTGCACGCCGAAGCGCTGCTCCTCGTCGATGACGAGCAGCCCGAGGTCCCGGAAGGCGACGTCGTCGGACAGGAGCCGGTGGGTGCCGACGACGACGTCGACGTCCCCGGCGGCGAGACGGTTCACGACGGAACGCTGCTCCTTGGTGCTCAAGAAGCGGGACAGGACCTCGACCCGGACGGGGTAGTTCGCGTACCGCTCCCGGAACGTCTGGCCGTGCTGGTTGGCGAGCAGCGTGGTGGGGACGAGGACCGCGACCTGCTTGCCGTCCTGTACCGCCTTGAACGCGGCGCGGACCGCGACCTCGGTCTTGCCGAAGCCGACGTCGCCGCACACGAGCCGGTCCATGGGGACGGGCTGCTCCATGTCGTGCTTGACGTCCTCGATGGCGCGCAGCTGATCGGGAGTCTCCTCGAACGGGAACACCTCTTCGATCTCGTGCTGCCAAGGGGTGTCGGGAGGGAACGCGTGCCCCGGGCTCGCCAGGCGGCGCCGGTAGAGGACGACGAGCTCCTGGGCGATCTCGCGTGTCGCGGCCCGGACCCGGGCCTTGGTGCGCTCAAAGTCGGCGCCGCCCATCCGGTGCAACGTCGGGGTCTCGCCGCCGGTGTAGCGGCGGACGATGCCGACCTGGTCGGTGGGGACGTAGAGCTTGTCGCCACCCTTGTACTCGAGGAGGAGGTAGTCCTTGGCGACGCCGCCGATGGCCCGCTGCACCATGCCCGCGTACTTGGCGACGCCGTGGGTCTGGTGCACGACGTAGTCGCCGGGTTCGAGCGCGTCGTAGAGGTCGGCGCCGCGGCGGGCGCCGCGGGGCGCGCGGTGGACGCGTCGGCGGCCGGTGAGGTCGGCTTCGGCGATGAGCGCCAGCCGGGGGCCGGGCAGGACGATGCCGTGATCGAGGGGCGCGGCGGTGACGCCGACGACGCCGGGCGCGACCGCGTTGGGGCTGGTGTCGACCCCGTCCTCGGCGAGGACCTGGATGAGTCGCTCCGCGGACCCGTGGCCTTCGGCGGCGATGACGACCCGGTACCCGTCGGCGGTGAGGTCATGGAGGCGACGGGCGAGATGGTCGGCGTCTCCGGCGATGGGCGCGAACGCGGTGCCGGCGAGGTGCGCGGTGTCGGGGCCTTCGGGCACCGCCAGCAGCGAGGTGGCCCCGGCGCCGGTGTGGGCGAGGAGCCGGTCGAAGGGCAGCGACAGGCGGGGGAAGTCACCGGTCGCGCCCCACGTCTGGGCGAGGGTGGCGGCCAGGGACGCCTCCTCGTCGAGGAGCTCCTGGGCCCGGTCGCGCATCCGGGTCGGCTCGGCGAGCAGGACCAACGCCTGGTCGGGGAGCACGTCGGAGAGGAGCCGCTCCTCGGGGGTGAGCCACGGCAGCCACGACTCCATGCCGTCGAACACCTGCCCGGTGGCGAGGCGCTCCCACTGCTCGGCCCCCCACGGCGCCGTGGCCTGTAACGCCTCGGCGCGGGCTCGCACCTCGGCCGTCGGGAGCAGCTCCCGGGCGGGGAAGACCTGGACCGCATCCACGTCGTGGGTCGAGCGTTGGTC